>DATBKW010000234.1:0-11310 GCA_036555665.1 Solirubrobacteraceae bacterium
GGCAAGGTCGTCGCCGTCGTCGGCGACGGCGCGATGACCGGCGGCGTCGCCTTCGAGGCCATCCACCAGGCCGGCGGGCTGGGCACGCCGATCGTCGTCGTGCTCAACGACAACGGCATGTCGATCGCGCCGAACGTCGGCGCCCTGTCGCGCTACTTCAACCGCGTGCGCCTCAACCCGAAGCTGTGGCACGCGCGCGAGGGCGTCGAAGACCGTCTCACCGAACTGCCGGGCGGCATCGGCTCGGCCTTCGAGCGCCTCGGCCCGCAGCTGAAGGAGTCGATCAAGGCGTTCTGGGCGCCCGGCCTGTTCTGGGAGGAGCTCGACTGGGCCTACACCGGCGTCATCGACGGCCACGACACCCGCGCCCTGCGCCGGGTCCTGCGCCAGGCGCTCGCCGCCGACCGCCCGGTCGTGGTTCACATCGCCACCGTCAAGGGCAAGGGCTTCGCCCCGGCGGAGGAGGGCGGCCTGGAGGGCATGGAGCGCTGGCACGCCGCCAAGCCGGGCTCGATCGTCTCCGGTGCGCCCGCGCCGTCCAAGCCGGCGTCGCGCGCGGCCGTTCCCCAGTACACGCAGGTCTTCGGCGCGTCGATGGTCGACGAGGTCCGCCGCGATCGCCGCGTCGTCGGCATCACCGCCGCGATGAACTCCGGCACCGGCCTGAGCACCCTGCAGGCGGCCGAGCCCGAGCACTACTTCGACGTCGGCATCGCCGAGCAGCAGGCCGTGCTCTTCGCCGCCGGGCTCGCGCTCGAGGGCGCCAAGCCGGTCTGCGCGATCTACTCGACCTTCCTGCAGCGCGCCTACGACCAGATCGTCCACGACGTCTGCCTGCAAGAGCTCAACGTCGTCTTCGCGATGGACCGCGCCGGGCTGGTCGGTGACGACGGGCCAACCCACCACGGCGTGTTCGACATCGCCTACCAGCGCTGCCTGCCGAACATCGTGCTCATGGCGCCGCGCGACGAGGCGATGCTCACGCACATGCTGCGCACCGCGCTGACCTACGACGCGGGGCCGGTCGCGCTGCGCTACCCGCGCGGCGAGGGCCTCGGGGTCCCGTTGCCGGCCGCCGACGACGTGGTCGCCATCCCGATCGGGCGCGGCGAGCTGCTGCGCGAGGGCTCCCACGTGGCCATCGTCGGCTACGGGACGGGGGTCCAGAAGGGGCTCGAGGCGGCCGACATCCTCGCCGAGGGCGGGCTCGACGTCACCGTGGCCGACGCGCGCTTCGCCAAGCCGCTGGACGCCGACCTGCTCACGACGCTGGCGGCCGAGCACGAGCTCCTCGTCACCGTCGAGGAGGGCGTGCTCGCCGGCGGGTTCGGCTCGGCGGTGTGGGAGTGCCTCAACGACGCGGGCGGCGCGCTGCCGCGCATCCTGCGCGTCGGGCTGCCCGACCGCTACGTCACGCACGGAAAGCCCGCGCTGCTGCACGCCGAGGTCGGCTACACCGGCAAGGCGATCGCCCAGCGCATCGAGGCCGCGGTCACGACCCGTACCGGCGCGCTAGCGCCCGCGTGAGCGCCTCCAGCACCAGCAGCATCGCGATCGCCAGCACGGCCGTCTCGAGGATGTACCACGGCCAGCTGCCCATCACGCTCAGCAGCGAGGCGTGCACCGGCTTCTCGCGCAGGTACATGTAGTTGCCGCCGGTGATGAGGTCGGCGGCGCCGGCGACCGCCGCCACGACGAGCGTCGCCCCGAAGACGCGCCCCGTCGCGCCCGGGCGCGGATAGATCTCCCGCCCGAACACGAGCATCAGCGCGGTGACGATCGCGCCGACGTGGTAGGCGAAGTAGGTGAAGTAGAAGGCGCTGGGGAACGTGCGCGCCAGGTCGGGCGTCAGCGTCGCCTGCAGCGAGGCCGTCAGCGCCCAGAAGTAGGTCAGCTCGACGAGCAGCGGCCGCGGCCACCAGAGCGCGACGATCGCCGTGATCGAGACGACGTCGGTCAGCTGCAGCGGAAGTGTGTACTTCACCGACCAGATGCCGTCGACGACGTCGGCGACCTGCTCGCCGACCCAGCCGGCCAGGATGACCGCGCTGAGGAGGATCGCCAGCGCCGTCGTCGCGCGGTCGCGGCGCGCCAGCCAGATCGCCAGGGCGGACGCGGCGACGAGGACGCCGAGCGCCGCGAGATGCTCAACGGAGAACTGCCGCACCGTCGCCGCCGTGGCCGAGCATGGCGCATCCTCGCAGCCGGCCCGGCGGGCGTAGCCTGTGTCCGATGCCGGTCCGCCTGCGCCTCGCCGCCGTGCTGCTCGCGAGCGTGGGTCTGGCCGCGGCCGCGTCGGCGGGCGCCCAGGTCGCCCCGCCCGACCCGGAGGGGCCGGCGCCCGAGGCGCCGCAGCCCGACGCGCCGCGCTCGGTCGCGGTCGGCCAGCCGTGGCACGGGCGCCTGGTCGACGGCGTCCAGCTCCCGGAGGCCGGGACCGACTTCATCAGCTGGGACGAGGTCCTTCATCGCATCCCCGACCGCGGGTCGCGCCGCTGGGGTACTGAGGCGCTGGTGGTGCTGCTGGACCGCGTCACCCGCGAATATCGCGAGGCGCACCCCGGCGTCCCGCCGGTCCTCATCAGCGACCTCAGCCGCGAGCACGGCGGGCCGTTCGGCCGCCGATACGGCGGCCTCGGCCACGCTTCGCACCAGAACGGCCTCGACGCAGATGTGATGTACCCGCGCCGCGACGGCGCGCTGCTCGCGCCCGAGCGCCCCTCGCAGGTCGATCGCGTGCTCGCCCAGGACCTCGTCGATCGCTTCCGCGCCGCCGGCGCGGTCAAGCTGTTCGTCGGGCTTGACCTGCACCTGCGCGGCCCGCGCTCGATCGTCGTGCCGCTCGCTCACCACGACGATCACGTCCACGTGCGGATCGCCAACCCGGGCCATTAATCGCTCGAGATGTGAAACGACCCGCCGGTGGCGGGCCGCTTCGGGGAGGAGAGATACTGCTATGTGGGTCCAACTATGTGTGATCACTGAGGGAAGATCTTTCGCGCCGCCGCAGGGCGTCGCTTGTGATCACGTGTTACATAGTGCCCGGCGAACGGGTGATCGTGTGTGACGGTCGTCACGGTTCGGCACCACGAGTAGCGTTCGCGACCCCCTCCCGATGGCCAAGGTCCGCCTCGACACCCTGCTGGCTCGCCGCGGCCTGTTCGCCTCGCGTGCCCGCGCCGCCGCGTCGGTGATGGCCGGCGAGGTGCGCCTCGGCGGCAGCGGCGAGCGTGCGGCCAAGCCCGGCCAGCTCGTGGCCGAGGACGTGCAGATCGCGGTCGACGAGCGCCCGCGGTTCGTCTCGCGCGGCGGGATCAAGCTGGCGAACGCGCTCGAGGCCACCGGCCTGGATCCCGTCGGCCGCCGCTGCCTGGACGTCGGCGCCTCGACCGGCGGATTCACCGACTGCCTGTTGCAGGCCGGCGCCGCGCACGTCGTCGCGGTCGACGTCGCCTACGGCGAGCTCGACTGGTCGCTGCGCACCGACGACCGCGTCACCGTGCTCGAGCGCACGAACGCCCGCGTGCTGACGCCCGACCAGCTTCCCTACGCGCCCGATCTTGTCGTCGCCGACGTGTCGTTCATCTCGCTGACCAAGGTGTTGCCGCCGGTCCTCGCCTGCTGCGCCGAGCCCTTCGACGCGCTCGCGATGGTCAAGCCGCAGTTCGAGGTCGGCCGGTCCCGGGTCGGGAAGGGGGGCGTCGTGCGCAGCGCCGAGGACCGGCGCGCCGCGCTGGTGTCGGTCGCCGGGAGCGCGCGCGATGCCGGCGCCGCGGTCCTGGGCTTCGCGTCGTCCGGGTTGCCGGGGCCCAAGGGAAACCGCGAGACGTTCGTGTGGCTGGGCGAGGCGGGGCGCCCCGGGGCGGTCGAGGACCTGGGGGCGGCGGCGCGCGAGGTCGAGCCGTGACCGTCGCGCGCAGGGCCACCGTGCTGTCACACGCGCGGCCGGCGCAGACCGCCGACGCGCTGCGTGCTTTGATCGCCGCCGCGGAGCGCGAGGGCGTCGTGCTGCGCTTCGACCCCGAGGAGACGCGCAAGTACGGCTTGAAGCCGCGCGAGGGCTTCGAGCTCGACGCCCCGCTGAGCGACGACGTCGAGCTGTGCGTAGCGCTCGGTGGCGATGGCACCATCCTGCGCTCGCTGCGGCGCTACGCGGGAACGAGCGTGCCCGTGTTCGCGGTCAACTACGGCGAGGTCGGGTTCCTGGCGACGATCGATCCCGAGGAGGACGACGGCGACCTCGACGAGGCCTTCGAACGCGCGCTGGCGGGCGACTTCGAGGTCCTGACGCTGCCCGCGCTCGCGCTCGAGACCCCGGAGGGGCCGCAGGCGGCGATCAACGACCTGTCGATCCATCGTCGCGTGGGCGAGCGCGTCGCCCAGCTGGCCTACGCGATCGACGGCGAGGAGGCCGGGTCCGTGCGCTGCGACGGGCTCGTGCTCGCCACGCCCGCGGGCTCGACCGGCTACAACCTCGCCAACGGCGGCCCGGTGCTGGCGTGGGGGGTGGAGGGCTTCGTCGTGTCGTTCATCGCGCCCCACTCGCTGACGGCGCGCGCGCTGGTCGTCGCGCCGGGCGACCTCTTGTCGGTCCACAACCGCTCGCAGGGCGAGGTCGACATCTCGCTCGACGGCCGCCCGGCGGGGACCCTCGGCCCGGGCGACGCGATCAGCGCGTCGTTCCTGCGCGAGGCCGCCGATCTGGCGCAGGTCCCCGGCTCGTCCTTCTACCGCCGACTTCGGCAAAAATTCGGGCGGCTGGCCTCATGAGCACGATCGTCATCGCCGGTGGACATGGGCAGATCGCCCTGCGGCTCGCGCGGCTGCTCAGCGTGCGCGGCGATCGCGTGCGCTCGCTGATCCGCAACCCGGGCCACGAGGCGGGGGTGCATGCCACGGGCGCCGAGGCCGTGGTCGCCGACATGGAGCGCCTCGACGACATCAGCGAGTTCGTCGACGGGGCCGACGCCGTCGTGTTCGCCGCGGGCGCCGGGCCGGGGAGCGGGCCCGAGCGCAAGCGCACGGTCGACCTCGGCGCGGCGGTGAAGCTGATCGACGCCGCGCAGCGGACCGGGGCGCGGCGCTACCTGATGATCAGCTCGATGGGCGCCGCCGATCCGGCGAGCGGTGCGGAGGCGATGCGCCCGTACCTGGAGGCCAAGGCGGAGGCCGACGCGGCGCTCGCCGCCAGCGACCTCGACTGGACGATCGTCCGCCCAGGGAGGCTGACCGACGACCCGGGCACCGGGCTGGTTGAGGCGGCCGGATCGCTCGGCCGGTTCGGCGCGATCACGCGCGACGACGTTGCCGCGGTCCTCCTGGGCTGCCTCGACGAGCCGCGCACGGTGGGCGCGACGTTCGAGGTGCTCGAGGGGCAGACGCCGATCGCCGAGGCGCTCGCGGCGCTCTGATCCGCGCGTCTCGCACGCGACTTCGCAACAACTTCGCGCAGACCTCGGGCGATTGCCGCCGGTCCGTCGGCGCCCGCTGCTACACCGTCGCACGTGCTCCTCGAGCTGCGCGTAGAGAACCTTCTCCTCATCGAACGGGCCGAGCTGCGTCTCGCGCCGGGGCTCAACGTGCTCACGGGCGAGACCGGCGCGGGCAAAACGGTGCTGGCAAATGCGCTGGACCTGCTGCTCGGCGGCCGCGCGCGGGCGGGGATCGTGCGACCAGGCGCGGCCGAGGCCTATGTCGAGGGGGTCTTCGAGCTGCCGGCGGCGCTGCGCGGCGAGCTTGGCGAGCGCCTGCCGGCCGAGGCCGAGGAGGTGGTGCTGGCACGGCGGGTCAGCGCCGAGGGCCGCACGCGCGCGTATCTCTGCGGCCGGTCGGCGTCGGTCGGCGATCTGCGCGACGTGGCCGTGGCGCTGCTGTCGTTCTACGGCCAGCACGAGCACCGCAAGCTCGTGCTCGCCTCGTCACAGCTCGAGATCCTCGACGGCTTCTGCGGCTCCGAGCAGCTCGCGCGGCGGGCGGCGTTTGCGGCGGCGTACGGCCGCGTGCGCGACCTCGAAGCGGCGCTGGCCGAGCTGCGCGAGCGCGCGGGTGCCCGCGAACGCGAGCTCGACCTCGTGGCGTTCGAGCTCGACGAGATCGAGGCCGCGGATCCCTCGGAGGCCGAGGAGGCCGAGCTGCTCGCCGCGCGCGAGCGCCTGCGCCACCTCGATGCGCTGCGCGGCGCCGCGCTGGGCGCCGCGCAGGCGGCGGCACCCGACGAGGGCGTGGGGATCACGGCGCTGCTGGCGGGCGCCGGGGCCGCGCTCGACGGCGTCGCGGGCGTCGACGCCGGGCTCGACGCCCTGATCGAACGCTGGCGCTCGCTGGCCTACGAGGTTGACGACCTCGCCGGCGAGCTGCTGCGCTACGCCGAGGGCCTGGAAGGCGAGCCCGGTGCGCTGGAGGCCGCCGAGGAGCGCCTCGCCGTGCTCGATCGGCTCAAGCGCAAGCACGGCGGGAGCATCGCGGAGGTGCTCGCGCACGCCGAGCGCTGCCGCGCGCGCCGCGACGAGCTGGCGGGTGCGGAGGTCGCCCTCGAGCGCGGCGCCACGGAGCTCGAGTCGGCACTCGCCGAGCAGGCCCGGCTGGCCGGCGAGCTGCGCGCCGCGCGGGCGGCGGCGGCGCCGCGGCTGGCCGGTGCCGTGCGCGAGCGGCTCGGCGAGCTGGCGATGGAGGGCGCGAGCTTCGAGATCGACCTGCAGGACCGCGCGCCGGCTCCATCGGGTGCCGATGCCGTCGAGTTCCTCATCGCGCCAAACCCGGGCGTCCCGGCCGGGCCGCTGCGCGAGATCGCCTCGGGGGGCGAGCTGTCGCGCGTCATGCTGGCCCTGATGGGCGTCGCCAGCGACGGCTCGGAGACCACGCTGGTCTTCGACGAGGTCGATGCCGGCATCGGCGGGCACACCGCGCGTGCGGTCGGGGCGCAGCTGCGCGCGCTGGCGCAAGGGCGCCAGATCCTCTGCATCACCCACCTGCCGCAGATCGCGTCGCTGGGCGCGCGGCACTTCTCGATCGAGAAGACCACCAATGCCGAGCCGGCGCGCACGACGGTGCGTGAGCTCAACGCCACCGAGGTCGTCGGCGAGCTCGTTCGCATGCTCGGCGCCGACGCCGACGACGTGGGCGCCCGTCGCCACGCGCGCGAACTGCTCAAGGCGGCGTAGTAGCGTCGCCCCATGCCAAGCCTGGTCACCTCCGACGGGCGGACGCTCGGCTGGGGCGAGCGCGGCTCCGGCCCGCCGCTGCTTTGCCATCCCGGCGGTCCGGGTTGCTCGTCGGCGTACTTCGGCGAGCTGCCCGTCCTCGCGGCGCAGCGCACGCTGCTGTTGCTCGATCCGCGCGGTACCGGCGGCTCCGGCCGGCCGGCGGATGCGGTCGCCTACGACCTCGAGCAGTACGCCGCCGACGTCGAAGCCGTGCGCGAGCACCTCGGGCTCGAACGGCTCGACGTTCTCGGCCACTCGCATGGCGGCTTCGTGGCCATGACGTGGGCAGGCGCGAACCCCGAGCGCGTCGGCCGGCTCGTGCTCGCCAACACGACGCCGCGCTTCACCGACGGGATCCGCGAGGCGCGCATGGAGCGCGTGCGGTCACATCAGGACCAGCCGTACTACGAGGACGCGGTGGCGGCCATGCGCGACCACCACGAGGGCCGCTACGCCGACGACGCCGAGCTGCTCGAGCTCTATCGCCGCGAGTCGCCGTTGTTCGCTCCCGTGGGCGCGGACCTGACGCTCGTCGGCGAGGCGATGTCCCGCGCGGGCATCAACGCCGATGCCCTGCGTCATTTCAATGAGCACATCGCCGGGCAGATGGACCTCCGCCCGCTCCTGGCTCGGGTCGCTGCGCCGACGCTGGTGATCGGCGGCGAGCTCGACCCCTTCAATTCCTCGACCCAGGAGATCGCCGCGGCGCTGCCCGACGCCAGCGTCACGATCGTGCCGGGCGCCGACCACTTCCCGTTCTTGGAGCCGGAGCGGGCGGCGGCGTGGGAGCAGGCGGTGCTGGACTTCCTCGCGGCCGGGTAGGGCGGTCGTCCGCGCTGTGCCGGCGGCGCCTCGGTTTGAGGGCAGTAAGGGTGTGCGGCGTTGTGGTGGCGCCGGCGTAGCGTCGTGCCTCGTCGCCGGGGCTGACGGGCGGATCCCCGGGCGAGCGGTGGCGCGCCAGCTCGGCGTCGCGCGGGGGACTTTTTCTCGCTGATGCGATGTGCAAGGCGCAAATCGATGGCGAGTTGGCGCGCCGCCACTCGGCCGCAGTCCGCTCCGCTGCACGGCCGCCCACGCCAAGCCACGCCGCCAACGGCCGCGCCGCCGCCCCAGCGCCGCACACCCTTACTGCCCCCAAAACGCCCCGCCGTCGGCACAGCGCGGGAACCCCCACCAAGCCACTACGTCAGGGCGAGCCGCGGCGGCGCGAGCTCCGCCGCCTGCAGGTCGATCGCGGCCTGGGCCAGCAGCGCCTCGCCGTCCGGCGGGCCGACCAGCGAGACGCCGACCGGCAGGCCAGAGCGCGAGCCCAGGCCGGTCGGGAAGGCGACCACCGGGAACCCGGTGAAGTTCCAGGTTGCGGTGAAGGCGATGAGAGGATCGCCCTCGCCGCCCAGGTGCCCGGGGTCGTAGCCGTCGCCGCGCGGGCGCGCGGTCATCGGCACGGTCGGCTCGAGCAGGGCGTCGACGCGGTGCTCGGTGAACCATGCGCGCCAGCGCGCGGTCACCTGTGCGCGGCGCTCCTGGGACGTCTCGTAGGCGGCAGGATCGTGGACGCGGCGGGCGAGGTCGACGAACTCGCCGATGCTCGGCCGATAGCGATCCGCGCGGTCGGTGAGCGCGGAGTGATAGGGCCAGACCTCGTGGAAGAGGATCGTCACCGAGTCCTCCGGCTCGATGCCGGGCGCCGCGGCCAGCTCGACGACCTCGGCGCCGAGCCGCTCGCACGCGGCGCGCGCCTGGTCGAGGCCGTCGAGTACGTCGGCGTCGACCGCGACGGCCTGCGGGCGCTCGGTCAAGGCGACGCGCAGGCCCGCGAGCGGGCGCGGCCCGCCGCGCGCGGTGACCGGCAGCGCCGCCACGACCGGGTCCGGTCGTTCCCCGGGCTCGGTGGCGAGCGCGGCCAGCAGCGCGCTGCAGTCGGCCACCGTCCGCGCCATCGGCCCCGTGTGATCGAGGGTCGGGCTGAGCGGGATGATGCCGTCAGCGGGCACCCGGCCGTAGGTCGGCTTGATGGAGCACACGCCGGTCAGCGCCGCGGGGATCCGCAGCGAGCCCGCGGTGTCGCTGCCCAGGGCCGCGGGCACCATCCGCGCCGCGAGGGCCGCAGCCGAGCCGCCGCTCGATCCGCCCGCCGTGCGATCCACCGCCCACGGGTTGCCGACCTGGTCGGTCGTCCCGCCGGCGGCGAACTCGTGCGTGTGCGTGTGGCCGACCAGCACGACGCCGCGCGCAGCCAGCCGCCGCCACGCGGCGCCATCGGCGTCCGCCACGTTGCCCTCGAGCACGCGGCTCGACGCCGTGAGCGGCAGCCCGCGCACGGGAAAGAGGTCCTTGAGGGCCAGGGGTACGCCGCACACCGAGTCCGGATCGGCGAGCCGCCCCGCGTCGCCCAGCCGCTCCGCGCCCGCCAGCCGCTCGTCGGCCGCCCGCGCGAGCTCACGCGCGACCTCCGGATACAGCCGCACCCAGGCGTTTATGACCTCCGGCGCGCCGTCGAAGCTCGGCTCGCCACCGTTGCACTCGGCGATCCTGCTCAAACAGGCGTCGAGCAGCTCGACGGCCGACAGCTCGCGCGACCGCAGGAGCGCCGCGGCTTCGAGCAGGTCGAGGTCGGCGGGGTCGGTCGCGACGGGCCCGGGCACGTCGCTGCACGCTATCCGCTCCGCAGCGCGCTCAGCCGACGGCGCCGTCGCTCGAGATCGACCAGCCTGAGATGCGGGCGTAGTCGCGCAGCGCGTCGACGCCCTCGCGCGAGCCGCGCACGAGCACACGAACGCGGGTGCTCAGCAGGCTCCGGCGCTCGTCGATCTCGCAGCCGACGCCGAGCTCGACACACACCTGCTGGATCTCGCGAAGAAAGGCCGTGCGGCGCCGCCGGCTCACGGAGAAGCCCAGCTCGCGCGTGACGACCTCATCGTTCACGTAAACGATCGTAGGAGGCGATGCGGCGGCAAGCGCAGCAACCCTGCCGTTGTGGTCAGAGCCCAGGCCCGGTGGCGGCAACCGTCGGGCGTGCCCGGCGAGGATGGGCGTAGGGAAGCAGCAGAGTTCCGACGACTCCTGCCACGACCGGACAGGCCGCCACGAGGAGGAGTTGCGTCGCGATCGGCAGATGCGCGACGGTGCCCGCAAGGGCGGCGCCAATGGCGGCGGAGGTCGTCTTGAGGCCTGCGCCCAAGCTGAAGACCTGGGCACGAAGCCGTGGTGGCGAGTGGTCTTGCCGGGTGGTGAAGAGCGCCCCGGCGAATGGGCCGAGGAAGAACCCCGAGAGCGCGAAGAGCAGGGCCGCAGCGGAAGGCGACGGTGAGCAAGCGACCAGCCCGAGCGGCAGTCCGATGCCGACGGAGGTGAGGGTGACCACGAGGGGGGCGCGAGGCGCCGGCAACGGCCTCCACGTCCAGAAGAGCGAGCCGAGCAAGCCGCCGAGGGCGACGGCCGTCAGCAGCCATCCCGTCGCGGCAGGGTCGTCAAGCCGGCCGCACAGCACCGCGGTGACGACAGGGAGCGCCCCGGCGCCAAGCTGACCAACGCAGCTGACCGCGGTCACGACGCCCAACACCCGGTCGCGCAGCAAGACCAGGGTCCCGTCGCGCAGCCGCGGCGTTCGGCACTCGCCGCCGTGTCCGGGGCGCCGCTCGAGCGGCAGGGTTGCCAGAACGATGGCGCCACCCGCGGCAGACGCGGCCAGGACGAAGGTGGCGACGGCCGGCGTCGCCAGGCCGCTGAGCAGGCCGGCCAGCGCTGGGCCGGCGATGCCGGACACGTTGTAGGACAGTGAGTCGAAGCCGAACCCGCGCGGCAGCGACGACGCGGGCACCAGGGAGCCGAGCTGGCTGCTGAGGCCGCCGAGCAGCGCGGGACCGCACGCGCCTCCGGCGAGCAGGACGACGATCGGCAACGCCCCTGGCGCGCGTCCCACCGTCAACGCCGCGATCGCCAAGCCGAGGGCGAGGCCCAGCGCCGCCACGGCGATAACCCACTGCGGCCGGCGCGCTCGGTCGGTGATCAGGCCCACGGCCGGTGCGGCAACCACGTGCGGGATCAGCAGCGCCGCGATCAGGATGCCGCCGAATCCCGCACTACCCGCGCGATCGAGCGCCAGCAG
>DATBKW010000235.1:0-8996 GCA_036555665.1 Solirubrobacteraceae bacterium
GGTCGTCAGCGCCCGCCGCGCCTAGGCAGGTCGCTCGGTACCTCCGCCACTGTCACCGGGCCTGGAGGCGCTCGCGAACCGCGACGCGCGCGCGCTCGAACCCGCCGGTGTCCCCTTGGAGGATGAACGATGTGTTGGCGGCGACGAGGAGCGCGTGGAGCTCGAACGCCAGCTGCGCGGGATCGATGGCCGCGTCGAGCTCGCCGAGTTCCTCGGCCTCGCGCGCGAGGCGCTCGAGGAGGGCCAGCCACTCGCGCTGCTGAGCGGCGATCGCGTCACGCACGGGACCGGGTCGGGTGCCGACGTCGGCCGCGGCGGCGGAGAAGAAGCAGCCGCCGGGGAAGACGCGGCGCTCGACGTGTGAGAGGAACTGCTCGCACGCGGCGAGTAGGCGCTGGATCCCCTTGGGAGCGCGGAGCGCCGGCAGGAGGACTTCGGTGACGAAGGTCTCGCGCGCGGACTCGATCGTCGCCAGTTGCAGGTCCTGTTTGGAGCCAAAGTGGGCGTAGAGGCCGCTCTTACTCATCCCGATCGCGTTCGCGAGGCTGCCGATTGAGAGCCCTTCCAACCCCACCACCGAGGCCAGCCGCGCTGCCTCGTCGAGGATCACCGCCCGGGTCCGTTCGCCCTTCGTGCGCACTTCGGTGCTGACGGCCACCACTCCACCAATCATAAAGGAACGATCGTGCTATTCTTGCGAGCTGAATAGGACGACCGTGCTTTTTTGTGCGGGAGAGGGGGACAAAGCGGTGCTCGTCAACACCGATTACATGGTCGTGGGAGCTGGCGCGACCGGTATTGCGTTCGCCGACGCGCTGGTGGCCGAGACCGATGTCGAGGTCACGCTCATCGATCGCGGGCGGGCGCCCGGGGGCCACTGGCTGCACGCCTATCCGTTCGTTCTTCTGCACAGCCCATCTGCGTACTACGGCGTGAACTCGCTGCGGCTGGGTGAGGACCGCATCGATGAGGTCGGCGAAAACGCCGGCTACTACGAGCGCGCCACGGGCGAGGAGGTGTGCGACTACCTCGCGCGGGCAGGCTCGCGGCTCACGCGGACGGGCCGGGTCCGCATCCTCACCGAGCACGAGCACCTCGGTCAGATCGCGGAGGGTGAGCGGGTTCGCGACCTGAGCACCGGGGCCGTCCACACCATCGCCGTGCGGCGCAAGGTGGTCGACGCGCGCTATCTGGAGGCATCAGTCCCGGCGACGCACACGCCGAGCTTCGATGTCGGCTCGCGCGCTCGCGTCGTGCCCGTCAACGACCTACCGGCCGCGGTGGGATCGGCCTCGTCGTACACGGTGCTCGGATCGGGCAAGACGGCGGTCGACGCGTGCACCTGGCTGTTGGCCAACAACGTGGAGCCCGAGCGCATCCGCTGGGTCCGGCCCCGGGACGCCTGGTTTCACGACCGCGCCGACTTCCAGCCGCTCGAGCAGGTCGGCGCGATCATGGCGGGCATCTCCCGCGATGCCGAGGCCGGCGCTGAGGCGGCGAACATCGACGAGCTGTTCGACAGACTCGAGGCCTCGGGACGACTCTTTCGCCTCGACCCGTCGTCGCCCGCCACGATGTACCGCGGCACGATGCTCAGCGCCCACGAGCGCGACGCGCTGCGGCAGATCGAGAACGTCATCAGGCTCGGGCGCGTCCGGCGCATCGAGGCCGACCGGATCGTCCTCGAGCAGGGAGAGGTCCAGACCGGTTCTGACGTCCTACACGTGGACTGCACGGCACTCGGCCTGCGCAATGCCCCCGCCACGCCCATCTTCCAGGCCGGCCGGATCGTGCTTCAGCAGGTCCGCCACAACTCGCCGACGTTCAACGCGGCGCTCTTGGGCTTCGTCGAAGCTCACCGAGAGGGCGATGCCGACAAGAACCGGCTGTGCCCACCCAACCCCTACGCCAGCAGCATCGACGACTGGCCACGGATGATCGGTCGCACCTGGCGAACGGAGCAACGGTGGCTGAACGAGCCTGACCTGTCCGCCTGGCTCGCCGAGAGCCGGCTCAACCTGCTCCGCGCGCTGCCCGACCACCTCGCCGAACCGGCCGTGCAGGTGGCACTCAGGCGATTCCTGACCCACATCGGCGCTGCGATCGAGCGGCTCGGGCGGCTCGATCGGTCCGGCCGCTCGTGAGTGTCCTGCGCCCCTTGTAGGAGCCGGCCACGGCGTGCAACCCGGGTTGCATATGCAAGGATCCGGCAGGGTTTGGCGCCATCCGCCGCTAAGTTCCACCCGGCTATGGCCACCACCGAAGCCGAGATCGTCGCCCGCGAGGCGGCTCGTCCGTCCGCGCCGCCGGTAGTCGAGTTCCGCCGCGTCACCAAGCGCTACGAGAACGGCACGGGCCTCGACGACGCGTCGTTCACCGTGCGCCGCGGCGAGTTCGTCTTCCTCGTCGGCTCGACCGGCTCGGGCAAGTCGACGGTCATGCGCCTGCTCATCAAGGAGCTCGAGCCGACCGCGGGCACGATTCGCGTCGCCGGGCGCGACCTCGCCGACATCTCGCGCAAGAAGGTGCCGTACTTCCGGCGCAACCTCGGCGTCGTCTTCCAGGACTTCAAGCTGCTGCCCAACCGCACGGTGCACGACAACGTCGCCTATGCGCTGCAGGTCACCGGCGGCTCGCGCAAGGAGGTCCGCGCGAAGGTCCCCGACATCCTGCGTCTCACCGGCCTGTCGACCAAGCTGCACCACTTCCCCGACCAGCTCTCCGGTGGCGAGCAGCAGCGCGTGTCGGTCGCACGCGCGTTCGTCAACCATCCGCCCCTGCTGCTGGCCGACGAGCCGACCGGCAACCTCGACCCCGAGACGTCGATCGGGATCATGCAGCTGCTGTACCGCATCAACCGCACCGGGACGACCGTGATCGTGGCCACCCACGACTCGGCGATGGTCGACCGCATGCGCCGGCGGGTCATCGAGCTCAGCAGCGGGCGCATCGTGCGCGACGAGGTGTCCGGCCTCTACGCGCCGCGCGAGATGTCGACGGCCGAGTTCGGCGCGCTGCTACGCGAGCCCGCGCCCGAGCCCCAGCGCGTCCGCGATCCCGGCGACGACTTCGACGACGCCTTCCGCGACTGATGCGCGTCGGCTTCTTCCTGCGCGAGGCGCTGCGCTCCATGTCGCGCAACGCCGTCCCGAGCTTCGCGGCAATGGCGTCCGTGCTGGTCACCGTGCTCGTGCTCGGGGTCTTCATCCCCGTCGTGCAGGCGACCACAGGTGCGGCGAACGACGTGCGCAGCCGCGTGCTCGTCAACGTCTACCTGAAGACCGACGCCAAGCCCGACGACGTCGCCCGTGTCAAGAGCCTGCTCGAGGACAAGGTCGACTACGTCGGCAAGGTCCAGTACCTGTCCAAGGCCGAGGCGCTCAAGGAGCAGAAGGCGCAGTACCCCGAGGCGTACGACCTGCTGGGCTCCAACCCGCTGCCCGACACCTTCCGCGTCACGCCCGACAAGCCCGACAACGCGCTGAAGCTGCGCGACGCGCTGCAGCCGGTGGCGCCGGGCGGCGGGCGCGTAGCGATCGATCCGGCGATCGACACCGTCAAGAACTCCAAGGACGACACGCAGAAGATTCTCGTCGCCACGCGCGTGGTGAAGCTCACCACCGGCCTGCTGGCGGGGCTGCTGATCGTCGCCAGCGTGCTGCTGGTCTCCAACACGATCCGCCTGTCGCTCTTCTCGCGGCGCCGAGAGGTCGAGGTGATGAAGCTCGTCGGCGCGACCGACTGGTTCATCCGCTGGCCGTTCGTCATCGAGGGCATCGTGCTCGGCGCGCTCGGCGGGCTCGTGGCGATCCTGCTGCTGCTGGTGGGCAAGATCGCGCTGCTCGACCCGCTCATCGATCAGTTCGCGCTGCTCGCCGCGCCCAAGACGATCCATCTCGGCCTGCTCGTCGCCGTGCTGCTGGGCGCTGCGATCGCCGTCTCCGCGCTCGGCTCGGGGCTCTCGCTGCGGCGCTTCCTGCGCGTCTAGCGCCGCCGCCCTCGTACCCTGTGGGGGCCTGTGCGCCGTCCCCCGCGCCTTCCCCGCGTCGTCTACATCGTCACCCTCGTGGTGGCGGTGCTCGTGCTGGGCATGTGGGTCGGCGGGCGCCACCCGGACTGGCTGCCGGGCCCCGCGCGCTCGGCGCTCGTCGGCGACAGCGACACCAAGGTCGTCCAGGAGGCGATCGATCACATCCACAACACGTACTACCGCGAGATCCCCAAGTCGGTGCTCGCCGACAACGCGATCGCCGGCGTGGTGGCCAAGCTCAAGGACCGCTTCTCCAACTACTTCGACCCGGCCGAGTACAAGCGCTTCAAGCAGTCGCAGCACTCGGAGTTCTCGGGCGTCGGGCTGCAGGTCGCCCAGCACCCCAAGGGCCTGCGGGTCGAAGCGGTCTACGACGGTTCGCCGGCCAAGCGCGCGGGCCTGCGCCCGGGCGACGTGATCGTCGCCGCCAACGGGCACAACCTGGCGGGAATGTCACAGGCCGACTCGGTCAAGCTCGTGCAGGGGCCGCCGGGCACCGAGGTCAAGCTCACGTGGCTGGCCGACGGGCGCAAGCGCACCGAGACGGTGACCCGCTCGACGGTGACGGTGCCGGTCGTCGCCTCGCAGCTGCGCACCGACCACGGCTGCAAGGTCGGCGTCGTGCGCCTGTCGCAGTTCAGCTCCGGCGCGCACGCCGAGGTGTACGCGGCGCTGCGCAAGCTCAAGAAGCGCGGCGCGGACGCCTTTGTCCTCGACCTGCGCGACAACGGCGGCGGCCTGGTCTCCGAGGCGCAGCTCATCGCCTCGGCCTTCTTGTCCGACGGCCCGATCGTCACCACGCGCGGGCGCTCGGTCAAGGAGCAGACCTTGAACGCCACCGGCGACCCAATCGTGCCCAAGGCGCCGATGAGCGTGCTCGTCGACGGCGGTACCGCCTCGGCCTCGGAGATCGTCACCGGCGCGCTGCAGGACCGAGGGCGCGCGAAGGTCGTGGGCACCGAGACCTTCGGCAAGGGCGTCTTCCAGGAGGTCATCGAGCTATCCAACGGCGGCGCGCTGGACATCACCGCGGGCCAGTACTTCACCCCCAAGGGCCGCAATCTCGGCGGCAAGGGCGTGGAGACGGGCAAGGGCATCGAGCCCGACGTCACGGCAAAGGACGACCCGAAGACGCGCCCGGACGAGGCACTCGACAAAGCGGTCGACGTCGCCGACGCCAAGTGCCCGTCGTAGCGCCGCGCGTAGTCCTGCTCGAGCAGCGCGGGCGCTTCCTCGTCGGCGAGCCGTTCTTCGAGCGCGGCAGGCGCGTGACCGTCGAGCGCTCGCGCGACGCGCGCCCCGGGCGCCTGGCCCTGCTGCGCCCCAACCAGCGCGGCGGGCGGTTCAAGCTCGAGCGCACGCTCGGGCGCCCCGACGTCGCCCGCGACGTCATCGAGGCGCTGATGCTCGATCGCGGCCTGCGCCGCTCGTTCCCGCCCGGCGTCGAGCGCGCCGCGCAGGACGCCACGCCGCCCGACGTCGCGCGCCGAGACCTCACCGACCTGCCGACCTTCACCATCGACCCGGCCACCGCGCGCGACTTCGACGATGCGATCTCGTGCGAGCAGCTCGGTGACGGCCACTGGCGCGTGTGGGTGCACATCGCCGACGTCTCGGCCTACGTGCGCCCCGGCGGCGCCGTCGATCGCGAGGCCTACCGGCGCTCGACGTCGGTCTACGTGCCGGCGGCCGTCGAGCCGATGCTGCCCGAGGCGCTGTCCAACGACGCGTGCTCGCTGCGCCCCGGCGTCGATCGCCTCGCGGTCAGTGCCGAGCTCGAGCTGCGGGGCGCCGAGACGGTCAAGGCGGCCTTCCACCGTTCGCTCATCCGTTCCGACGAACGCCTGGACTACGACCGCGTCGATCGGATCTTCGCGGGCGAGGAGCGGGCCGCCGAGCGGTGGGCGACGCCGCTGGCCGCCGCGCGCGCCGCGGCCGCGGCGCTGCAAACCCGGCGTGAGGAGCGCGGGGCCCTGGCCATCGAGTCCGTCGAGCCCGAGTTCGCCTTCGACCGCCGCGGCCACGTGCTCGAGGCCAGGCCGTCGGAGACGAGCGAGTCGCACCGCCTGATCGAGCACCTGATGATCGCGGCCAACGAGGCCGTGGCCACGCTGCTGTCCGAGCGCTCGGTCCCGACGCTCTACCGCGTTCACGAGCGCCCCGAGCCGCAGGCGGCGCTGCGCCTCGTCGACCAGCTCGCCTCGCTGGACGTCGCCACGCCGCCGGTGCCCGAGCCGCTGGCGCCGTCGCAGGCCGCCGAGATCGTGGCCCAGTGCTCGGTCCTGGTCGACCAGCACGTGCGCCGCACGGGCCACGGCCGGCGCGCGCTCACCGCGCTGGTCCTGCGCTCGCTCAAGCAGGCCCACTACTCGCCGGTCAACGTCGGCCACGCGGGCCTGCGGTCGCCGCGCTACTGTCATTTCACCTCGCCGATCCGCCGCTACCCCGACCTCGTCTGCCATCGCGCGCTGCTCAGCGCCGTCGGCGGGGGCGAGGACGCTCCGCGCGCGGGCACGCTGGAGGAGGCGGGGGAGTGGACGTCGGCCCGCGAGCGCGACGCGATGGTCATCGAACGCGACGCCGACGACGTCGCGCGCTGCTTCCTGCTCGAGCGCGACCTCTACGAGGAGGGCTGGAGCACCGTCTACGAGGGCGAGGTCACCGGCCTCATCGGCGCCGGCGCGTTCGTGACCTTCGGCGAGGACGACTACCAGGGCCTGCTGCCCGTGCGCCGGCTGCGCGGCGACTGGTGGGAGCTCAACGAGCAGGGGACGGTGCTCGTCGGCACGCGCACCGGCGGCGCGATCCGCCTCGGCGATCCCGTGACGGTCGCGGTGCGTCAAGTCGACGCCCCGCGCGGAAGGGTCGACCTGGACCTCGTCGGGGTACCCGAGTAAGGATGCGCGGATGACCACCGTGGCCGAGGACACGCTCGCCGAGACGCGGGCGTTCAACGCAGAGCTCGAGCGCCAGCTGGCGACAAGGCCGCCGATACACACCGTGCCCGTCGAGCAGACGCGCCGCGAGCGCCGCGACGGCACCGGCATCTTCCCGGCGCCCGAGTACCTGCCCGAGCGTGCGCGAGACCTGACGATCGAAGGCCGCGACGGCGAGATCGGCCTGCGCGTCATCGCGCCCGAGAACGCGGTCGCCGTCGGCGCCTATCTCAACATCCACGGCGGCGGATGGTCTCTGAGCGCCGCCGACCTGCAGGACGTCCTGCTTGCCGAGCTCGCCGACGCCACCAGCCTGTGCGTCGTGAGCGTCGAGTACCGCCTGGCGCCGGAGGATCCCTTCCCGGCCGGGCCGGACGACTGCGAGGACGCGGCGCTGTGGCTCCTGCGCGACGGCTTCGCCGCGCTCGACGTGCCTGCGGTCGCGGCGATCGGCGGCGATTCGGCCGGCGGCCACCTGTCGGCGCTGACGCTGCTGCGCCTGCGCGACCGCCACGCCATCACCGGCGCGTTCGCGGCGGCCAACCTGGTCTACGGCGCCTTCGACCTGTCGATGACGCCCAGCCAGCGCAACTGGGGCGATCGCAACCTGATCCTGTCGACCCCGATCATCCAGTGGTTCAGCGACCAGTTCCTGCCGGGCATCGACGCCGAGGCGCGCCGCGATCCAGACATCTCGCCGCTCTACGCCGACCTGCGCGACATGCCGCCCGCGCTGTTCACCGTCGGCACGCTCGACCCGCTGCTCGACGACTCGCTGTTCATGGAGACGCGCTGGCGCGCCGCCGGCGCATCGACCGAGCTGCGCGTGTGGCCCGAGGCGATCCACGGCTTCAACGCCTTCCCGCTGAAGCTGACCGCGGCGGCGCGCGCGGAGCAGTACGCGTTCCTGCGCGACGCCGTCGGCGCGTAGTGCGTGCGCGCTGGAACCACAACATCCACTACCACCACGTGCTCCTTGACGCCATGCCGTCGTCGTGCGAGCGCGCGCTCGACGTCGGCTGTGGTGAAGGCGTGTTCGCGCGCAGGTTGCGGCGGTCCGTCCCGCACGTGACCGCCATCGACGTCGACCCGGACAGCATCGCGCTCGCGCGCGCCCACGAGCCGCCCGGCGACATCGAGTACGTGGTCGGTGACTTCCTCGCCTATCCGTTCGCGCCCGGGTCGTTCGACTTCGTGGCCTGCATCGCCGCGCTGCACCACATGGACGCACGCGCGGCGCTGCGGCGGATGGCCGAGGTGCTGCGCCCGGGCGGTGTGGTCGCGGTCGTGGGGCTCGCGCGGAGCAGCTATCCGCGCGACGCGCCGCGTGAGCTCGCCGCCGCGGTCGCGACGCGCGCCCACAAGCTCACCAGGCACTACTGGGAGTCGCCCGCGCGCGCGATCTGGCCACCCGAGCACAGCTACCGGGAGATCCGTGCGCTGGCCGAGCGCACGCTTCCGGGAACGCGGTTCCGGCGCCACCTGCTGTGGCGCTACTCGATCGTGTGGACGAAGCCCGCCGCCTAGCGCGGCGGCTATCGTCGTCTGCGACATGGCCAAGGGCAAGAAGCGCAAGGCGGCGCCGGGAGACATCGCCACCAACCGGCAGGCGAGCTACCGCTTCGACCTGCTCGACCGGATCGAGTGCGGCGTGGTCCTCGCCGGGACCGAGGTCAAGTCGCTGCGCAACGGCACCGCGCAGATCAAGGACGGCTACGCCTCGATCCGCGACGGCGAGCTGTGGCTCTACAACGTCCACATCCCGCCGTACGGCCCCGCCAGCCGTGAGAACCACGACCCCGACCGCCCGCGCAAGCTGCTGGCCCACAGGCGCGAGATCGAGCGCCTCGTCGGCAAGACCCAGGAGCGCGGCCTGACGTTGGTCCCCACCCGCATCTACTTCTCGGGCCCGCGCGCGAAGGTCGAGATCGCCCTCGCGCGCGGCAAGGACCGCTTCGACAAGCGCGAGTCGATCAAGGCGCGCGAGCAGCGCCGCGACGTCGAGCGCGCGATGCAGGAGCGCTACTAGC
>DATBKW010000236.1:0-4882 GCA_036555665.1 Solirubrobacteraceae bacterium
GCGACGCCGCGCGCACGGATGAGCTCCGACGCGGCGGTGACGATCCGCTCGCGCGTCGCCCTCCCTCTCGCGGTCTTCGGCTCGGCGATCACCGCGCCCGACCCTATCCGGCACCGGACGAGCGGGTCCAGTTCCGGCGAACTGCGCGTGTAACGGGACCCTCTCGAGCCAGACTGGACCACTCCGTCCAATCCTTACCAACAGAGGAGCCGCACACATGCGTGTCTTGCCCGACGGGAATCCACCGGCCTGGCGCCGGTCGACGCGCGCCTGGATCCATCGGGCCGCACGCTGTCCGTCGTCAACGGCGGCGGCAACTCGGTGACGACCTTCGCCGTCCACGGCGGCAACCTCACTGAGCTGCCGTCCTCGCCGACCGCGCTCCCCGCCGGCGCCCACCCCGCCGGCATCGTCAGCAACTAGTGGGTCTTCCCGCAACGTTCGACCGGTATCGACGGCTGTCGTTACCGGTCAAACGTTACGAGAAGGCCCACTAGACCGATGCGGTTCCTGCGCGAGAACAGCCTGTCGCTCGTCTTCCTGGTGATCTTCCTCGCAACCCTCGCCGGCCAGGCGATCGCCGGGCACGGCCAGTTCAACCACGAGCAGATCCTGCACCACGGCGACGCGATCTCGTTCGGGCGCTACCTGACGAGCTCGCAGTTCGCCGCCGACGTCGCCGAGAACTGGCAGTCGGAGTACCTGCAGTTCACGCTCTACATCTTCACCACGGTGTGGCTGCTGCAGCGCGGCTCACCGGAGTCCAAGCCGCTGGACAGCGCCGGCACCGAGAGCGACGAGGAGCAGAAGGTGGGCCGCTACGCCACCGAGGACTCCCCGCGCTGGGCGCGCGTCGGCGGCCTGCGCACCGCGATCTACGGCAACTCGCTGGTCATCGTGATGACGACGATCTGGCTCCTGAGCTGGCTGGCGCAATCGATCGCGGGCGCGAGCGCCTACAACGCCGATCAGCTCGATCATCAGGCCGCCACGCTGAGCTGGTTTCACTACCTGGGCTCCAGCGACTTCTGGGACAACACCCTGCAGAACTGGCAATCGGAGTTCCTCGCCGTCGGGTCGATGGCGGTCCTGTCGATCTACCTGCGCCAGCGCGGCTCACCCGAGTCCAAGCCGGTCGGCACGTCGCACGAGGCCACCGGCGTCGAGAGCTAACCGGCGCCGGTGAGGACCACCGCCGTCCGGCCGGGCGGCAGGCGCGCGCCGTGCCGTGCGAGCGCGGCGACCCCGGCGGCGCCTGCGGGCTCGACCGCGACGTCGAGGGTCTCGCGGATGAGCTCCTGGGCGGCGCGCAGATCATCCTCGTCGACGAGGACGATGTCGTCGACCAGCGCCGCGACGCGCGCGAACGATGCCGGGATCGGTTCGGAGATCGCGAGCGCCGTTGCGATCGTCTCCGTGCCCGGCGTGCTGACGACGCGCCCGGCAGCGAAGCTCCGCGCCATCGCCGGAGCGCCGCTCGCGCACACCCCGACGACTCGCGTCCCCGGCATCGCGTGTTTCAGCCAGCACGCGATGCCGGAGATGAGCGCCCCGTCGCCGATCTGCACGACCGCTAGGTCGATCGGGCCGAGAGCTTCCAGCTCGAGCCCAATCGTGCCGGCCCCCTCGGGCATCTCCGGATAGAGACCGTCGAGGACGAACAGCCGGTCGTCCTGTGCCGCATGCTCGCGCGCCGCCTCGCCGGGCCGCTCGGAGACGTGGACGTTCGCGCCGAGGGCGCGCATGCCGGCGATCTTCGCCGCCGGGACATCCACGGCGACGAACGCCTCGACGGCGGCGCCCCGCGCGCGGGCCGCGTAGGCGAGCCCCTGGCCGAAGTTGCCGGCGGTCCAGCACACCCAGCTGAGCGTCGGGTCGAGCCGCTCGGCGAGCAGCCATGCCCCGCGCCCCTTGAAGCTGCCGATCGGCGTGACCGTCTCGTTCTTGACGACGACGTCGCGCTGCATGACGGCAGACAGCTGCTCACTCGCGAACTGCGGCGTCCCCAGGAAGGCCGGATCGATCCTGTCGATGGCAGCCGCGATGCGCGCCGGCGAGAGATCGGTCGCTTGACCGTCGTCGGTCACGAGCCTGTCCGGTGGTCGTCGTGGCAGCGCAGCGGCCGATCGTAGCGCGCCGCCTGTGCGGGATTGCGATTCGGTTAAGGCGTGGACATCGCGGCCTACGCTCGCCCGAAAATGTGATTTCATTTTGATATCACTTTTCAAGGGAAGGGAGGCTCGCAATGAGCACCTCCGAGTCACCGGCCAGGCCCGAGGTCGTCGGACACCAGGGAGCCCAGGTCGAAATCGCTCAGCGCCGTGCGTTCGCCGTCAACGGCTGGTTCGGGGTGGTGGCGGTCGCGGGATGCATCGCCGGCATGGTCGCCACGGCCGGCAACGACACGCTGTTGTTTTGGGTGCTGCTCGTCGTCTCGGTTCTGATCGCCACCGCGCTCGTGATCGTGCCGCCGGGGCAGACCTCGGTAATCCAGTTCTTCGGCATCTACATCGGCACCGTCCACCGGTCCGGGTTCTGGTGGGTGGCACCGCTCACCGTGCGCCGCCGCGTCAGCATCCGGGTGCGCAACTTCGAGACCAACCACCTGAAGGTCAACGACGCCGACGGCAGCCCGGTAGAGATCGCCGCCATCGTCGTCTGGCAGGTCGCCGACACCGCGAAGGCGACCTATGCGGTCGACAGCTACACCGACTTCGTCTCGATGCAGGCCGAGTCGGCGCTGCGCCACGTCGCCACCAGCCACCCCTACGACGACGCCACCGGCGAGGGGACGTCGTTGCGTGGATCCACCGACCTCGTCGTCGGCGATCTTGCCCGCGAGGTCGCCCAGCGGGTCATGATCGCCGGGGTCGAGATCGTCGAGGTCCGGATCTCGCACCTCGCCTATGCCCAGGAGATCGCCCAGGCGATGCTGCGCCGCCAGCAGGCCAACGCCGTCGTGGCCGCCCGCTCGCGGATCGTCGAAGGAGCAGTCGGCATGGTCGAGCTCGCCCTCAACCGGCTCAGCGAGGACGGCGTGGTCTCGCTCGACGAAGAGCGCACCGCCAGCATGGCCAGCAACCTGATGGTGGTGCTCTGCGGCGAGCAGCCGCCGTCGCCCGTCGTCAACGCGGGCTCGCTGTATACGTGAGAGAGCGCCGACAGGTCCTGCTGCGGGTCGATCCGGCGGTGCACGACGCGCTGATCCGCTGGGCCGACGACGAGTTCCGCAGCCTGAACGCCCACGTCGAGATGCTCCTGCGGCGAGCGCTCAGCGACGCCGGACGCATGCCCAAGCACGCGGCCCCACTTCCCAAGCGGGGCCGCCCCCGGACGAGACCGCGCTGAACCGGATGTGAGGCGGCGCCGGCGCGGCTCAGCGCGACCGGTCGAACTCGTCGGCGACGGTGCGCAGGTGCGCCTCGAGCTCGGTCAGCAGCTCGCGAACGCCGGGCGAGATCCGCGCCCCCTGACGGGTGATGATCGCGAAGGTGTCGTAGAGCGCGGGACTGAACGGCGCGGTGCTCAGGCCGTCGGGGTAGTAGGGCGCACGGGTATAGGCGCTGGGGAGGTAGGTGTCGCCGACGCCTGCCGCGACGAGGCGCAGCGCGATGTCCTTGAGCTCGACCTCGACCTTCGGCTGCAGGCGGACGCCCAGCGCCTGCGCGCGCTCGGCGAGCTGGCGGCGGATCGGGTCGTCGTCGGCGGCCTCGGCGTCGTAGAAGACCAGCGGGGTGCCGGCGAGCCGTTCGATCGTCGCGGGCCGCCGCGTGCGATCGCGCGACGCGCTGACGTAGAGCACCTCGTCGCGCACGATCGGGCGCACGTCGAGCCTGTCGTCGTCGATCGGCAGCAGCACGACGCCGGCCTCGAGCTCGCCGCGCCGCACGCGCTCGACGATCGCCGAGGAGTTGCGGCCCACCAGCCGCAGCGACACGTCGGGATGGCGGTGCAGGAACGACGTGACGACGTCGTCGACACGCCAGGCCGAGGGCTCGCCGAAGATGCCGATCGCGACCGTCCCGCGCGTGACCGCGGTGAGCTCGCCAACACTGCCCGCCGCGTCCTCGACCGCGCGCAGGCTGCGGGCCGCGTGCTCGGCGAAGGCGCGGCCGGCCTCGGTGGGCACCACGCCGCGACCGGCGCGCACAAAGAGCTCGGCGCCAAGCGCCTGCTCGAGCTTGCGGATCTGCTCGGCGACCGCCGGCTGTGAGACGCGCAGGACCCCGGCGGCGGCGGTGAACGAGCCGAGCTCGAGCGCCGCACAGAAGCAGCGGATCTGCTGCAGGGACAAAAGCTCAGCCTTGGGTTGCGCCAAGCAGCCAAGCCTACCTTGGAGAACCGCGACTGGCGATGATCCGGACTTGATGACGCGCGACGTGGTCATCGTCGGCGGCGGGATCGCCGGGCTCGCGGCGGCGTGGCGCCTGCGCCACCGCGACATCCTGCTGCTGGAGGCCGGGGACCGGCTCGGCGGCCGCATGCGCTCGGATCCCTGCGGCGACTACTGGCTGAACTACGGCGCGCACCTCTTCCCCGCTCCGGGCTCGCTCGTCGACACGATGGCGCGCGAGTGCGACCTCGAGACGGTCCCGGTGACCGGCAGCATGATGGGGCTCGCGGTCGGCTCCACGCTGCTGAACCGCGGCCGCGTCGAGACCTATCCGCTGCGGCTGCCGCTGTCCGTGCGCGAGCGGGTCGCGTTCGCGCGCGCCGGCCTGAAGGTCCAGCGTGCCGTCGCGCGCTACCACCGAGCCGAGCGCCGCCACGACTTCGAGGACGAGCGCACCTTCGGCGAGTTCCTCGGCCCGCTCCCGCCCGCGGTGCGCGAGATCTTCTCCTGTGCCGCCCATCGCGCGACCGCGGAGCTCGACGAGCTGTC
>DATBKW010000237.1:0-15127 GCA_036555665.1 Solirubrobacteraceae bacterium
CTGGGACGCCGGCGAGGACGCCTGGCAGACCGTCCTCTTCACCGCGATCGCGTTCGCGGAGCTCGCCGGCGGATTCGGCATGCGCTCAGAGCGCGTCTCGCTGTGGCGGCTCGGCCCGCTCACCAATCGGCCGCTGCTGGCGGCCGTGGCGCTCACCGCCCTGCTGCAGATCCTGCTCGTCGCGCTGCCCTTCGCGCGCGACATCCTCGACTTGCAGCCGCTCGCCGCCACCGACTGGCTGATCGTCCTCGGGATCGCGCTCGGCTACCTCGTCGCCGTCGAGGCCGACAAGGCGTGGCACCACCGCGTCGCCGCACGGAAGGCCGGCGCGCAAGCTGAATCCGCGGGGTGATCAGCCGTCGTGAGCGGTGGCGGCGCGCTCAACAGCGGCGCACACCTCGCGTGAGGCACGCAGATCGGACGCGAGGGCGTGGAGTCGCCAGGACACCGCACGTGCACGCCGCGTCGGCACCACTCGCGTCAGCGGAACGGCCGGCGGGCGATCGGCGCGGATCACCGCTTCTGCGGCGAGCTCGGCGCCGGCCGCGAGATCGTCCAGCGCCATTCCGATGTCTGCGAGGGCATCGGCAACCGCCGCGGCTTCGTTTGGTTGGCCGGCGGTGGCTCGAAGCGCCTGTGCCACATCGGCCAGATGGGAGGCCGCATCGGCGAACGACGGCTCGCACTGTGTCGGCACTGATGATGTTCCGAGCATGACGCGATCATGGCCGAGTCTCTTCGCCAAGCAATGGGCATCAGACCCCATCGATCGGGGCAGCGTTCCGTGCACGCGTTGGAGGGCGCTCGTGCCACGCTCGGTGGCATCCAGTGTGAGCTTGAGCGGGCGACCGCGGCGGCGGTTGCGGCGGAGCAGCCCCCTCGCGACCAGGCGCGCGAGCGCGCGCCTGATCGCGGAGGGCGGTTGGGCCAGCGCCTGCGCGATGTCGGCGATCGTCAGCTCGTGAGCGGCTACCAGCCGCAGGATGCGGAGATCGAGCGCCGTCAGCTGCTCGCGTTGAAGCGCTTGCAGTAACTGCTCCAGCGCGTCCGGCGCGGTGACGTCCGCGCCGGCGCGATCGGCGCGCATTGCCGCGACGCGGTCAAGAGAGCCGGGCGGCCGCCCGCCATTGAAATCGGTCGAGACTTGCACCGGTGTTGGCGTCCGTCAGTCATCCGCACGCGCAACGGATGCGATCCGAAACTTGCGCGTACCGCCATCCGGAAGGGACACCACGACCGTGTCGCCCGACTGGCGCCCGACGAGCGCCTGACCGACGGGCGACCCGATCGACACGTCGCCCGGCGCGCGGGCCTCATGGGATCCGACGAGTCGATAGCGCGCGCCGGCTCCGCTCGCGACATCATCCACGGTCACGACCGATCCGATGCCCGCGACGCCGGGTCGCGCGTGAGGCTCGACCACGGCCGCCTGCGCGAGCGTCGCCTCGAGCGCCGCGATGCGCGCATCGATGACGGCCTCGTCTTCGCGGGTTGCCAGGTACTCGTCGTTGGCGCCCGCATCGCCGTAGCCGCGCGCGTCGCGCAGACGCCGGCCGATGTCGCGGCGCTTGGCCGCTCGCAGCTCGTCGAGCTCCGCGAGGCGGGCGTGAAGCCCATCCTCCGTGAGCAGGACGCGCGCAGCGGTGGGTGTCGGGTTGTAGGTCATGGACCTCAGGCTGCCTGACGAGCAGCGCGAAGCCCATGGGGACAAAGCACCATTGGCGCTGGCGCTGATCTGCAGAGCGGCGCGATACACGTTTGTCTGTATCGACTCGCGCAGCGCGGCAGGCGAACCTCGCGGCATGCACCTCCGCCTTGGACCGGCGCGCCGAGACCCGGCCAACGAGCTCTATGACTGTGCGTGCACGGTGCTGCAGGCCACGCACGAGCTCAGGGCGGCGGCCGGACGCCCTGGCTCAGCGCCTGCGCCGGCCGCGACTCTCGGTTGCCTGGAAGCGTCGCTGCTGGCGCTGATCGACTCCAGTGACGGCCTCCGCGCGCGTGCGGTAGCGGACCCGCGCTCAGCCGCGTCGGTCGCATCGACGGCGCTCGATCTCCTGTCTGACGAGCTGGCAAGAGCCGCCCGGGCAGCGCGCCTCCCTCGTTCTCCCATCGCTCAATGGGGTCGGGCATTGCGTGATCGTACGCCGCCGGCCGCGTGCGGCCATACGCACAAGACCCCATCGTTGAGCGAGCGCTTGCGGCAGGGCCAGGAGCAGCCACGCGGCCGATGGTATTCTCACAGTCTCAGTGTAAAAAACCTTCCGAACCGCCAACTTGGAGCGTGACAAATGGCTATTGCGAGTAGACGCGCGCAGACGACATGGGAGGGGACGCTGGCCGGCGGGCATGGGTCGGTGGACGGCGACAGCGGCGCGATCGATTCGCTGCCGGTCACGTGGGAAGCCCGCACGCAGGCACCCAACGGGAAAACCAGTCCCGAGGAACTCGCCGCGGCGGCACACTCCTCGTGCTTCGCGATGGCGCTCGCACTGCGGCTGGGCGAGCACAAGGCCCGTGCGGAGCGCATGAGCGTGGCGGCGACGGTCACGCTGGACGAAGTCGATGGCCTGCCCACGATCGTCTCCAGCGAACTGGAGATCGTCGCCGAGGTCGGCGCCGTCGATGAGGACGCGTTCCAGGCGATCGTGCAGGAGGCCGCAGAGCTGTGTCCGGTCTCGCGGCTCTTCGCGGGAGCCGACATCTCCGTCCGCGCCGAGCTGCAACCGCCGTCCTGACGCCGGCGTGACCGGCCCCGCCACCATGGAGCGGAGGCGGTCGGGGCGCATGGGTACTTGATCCCATAGTGCCGGCGCAGGCGCGGTGGTAATTTACACAGTTGAAGTGTGTAAATTGCAGCCGCAGGGGAATGCCGCGGTTGGGCGCGCGACGAATGTGCCCCGAGCAGTATGTGGAAGCCGCGGTCGGGTGCTGCTGTCGACGCTCGTGGCGGCCGGCGCGCTCCTGGCGCTTGGTGCACCGACGGCGTCGGCGGGCGCGTTGCTGCCCGAGCGCGGCGGGTCACCCAACGCCGATCGGATCGCGTCGCTCTACACCGTCGTGCTCATCCTCGCGGCGCTGGTCTTCACCGGCGTCGCGGCGACGCTGGCCTTCTCGCTGGTGCGCTATCGCCGGAGCCGCAATCCGGTGCCGGCGCAGATCCGAGGCAACACGCGGCTCGAGGTCGCGTGGACGGTCATCGCGGCGGGGCTGATCGTGTTCCTCAGCGTCTTCTCGATCACGAAGCTCGACGCGATCGAGCATCCCGATCGTGCTGCGGCGAGCCCCGCGGCGGTCGCGGCGCTCGGACTCGGCGACGGTGGACAGGAGGGGCTGCGGATCGAGGTCGTCGGCCGCCAGTACGTGTGGCAGTTCGTCTATCCCAACGGCGCATACGCGTACGGGGAGATGGTGGCGCCGGTCGGCGTCACGGTGAAGCTCGACATCCGCTCGCGCGACGTGGCGCACTCGTGGTGGATCCCGAAGCTCGGCGGCAAGTTCGATGCGATCCCCGGCTACGTCAACCACACGTGGTTTCGCCTGACGCGGGCCGGCGTCTACAGGGGGCAGTGCGCCGAGTTGTGCGGCCGCGACCACGCGCGGATGGTCGCCCAGGTCCGCGGCGTCACGCCGGCCCAGTACGCAACGTGGGTCGCCCGGCAGAAGCGGCTGATCGACGCGGCGCGCCAAGCGAAGGGCGGGTGACGCTCGCGGTGGCGACAACGACGACCCGCACCGCGCGCGCTGCAGCGCCCCACCTGCTGATCGATCGAATGGGGCCCGACGAGCCGCGCGGCTGGCGGGCCTGGCTGGCGACGACCGATCACAAGCGCATCGGCGTCCTGTACCTGGCGACGGCGTTCGCGTTCATGATGCTCGGCGGCGTCGAGGCGCTGCTCATGCGCTCGCAGCTGGCGGTGCCGGACAACACGTTGCTGACGTCCGAGCGCTACAACCAGGTGCTGACCATGCACGGCACCACGATGGTCTTCCTCGTGGTCATGCCGTTGTGGGCCGGCTTTGCCAACTACTTCGTGCCGCTGCAGATCGGCGCGCGCGACATGGCGTTTCCCCGTCTGAACGCGTTGTCGTATTGGCTGTACCTGGCGGGCGGGGTCGTCTTCTACGGCTCGGTGTTCTTCAGTCCGCCGGAGGCGGGCTGGACGGCGTACACCCCGCTCTCGTCGGGACCCTACATCCCCGGCAACGGGACCGACGCCTGGATCTTCCTCATCCACCTGACCGGGGTCAGCTCGATCCTCGGCGCCCTGAACATCACGGTCACGATCGCCCACATGCGCGCGCCCGGGATGGGCTGGAACCGCCTGCCGCTGTTCTGCTGGTCGATGCTCGCCCAGGCGATCATGATCATCCTCAGCCTGCCGGTGATCGCCGGGGCGGTGACGCTCCTGCTCACCGACCGCCACTTCGGCACCTGCTTCTACGACCCGGCGTGCGGCGGTTCGGCCCTGCTGTGGCAGCACCTGTTCTGGTTCTTCGGGCACCCCGAGGTCTACATCATGATCCTGCCCGCCTTCGGGGTGATCTCGGAGGTCCTGCCGGTCTTCGCGCGCAAGCCGATCTTCGGCTACAAGGCGATCGCCGCCTCGAGCATCGCCATCGCCTTCCTCTCGATGCTCGTGTGGGCCCACCACATGTTCGCGACGCCGCTCGGGGCCGCCGCGCTGGTGTTCTTCATGCTCACTTCGATGACGATCGCCATCCCGACAGGCGTGAAGGTGCTCAACTGGGTGGCGACGCTGTTCCGGGGCTCGATCGTGCTGCGCACGCCGCTGTACTTCGCCTCGGGCTTCCTCGTGCTGTTCACCCTCGGCGGCATCACCGGCGTGATGCTCGCGATCTTCCCCATCGACCGCCAGGTCACCGACACCTACTTCGTGGTCGCCCACTTCCACTTCGTGCTCGTGGCGGGATCGGTCTCCGCCGTGATGGCGGCGCTCTACTACTGGTTTCCGAAGATCACCGGACGGATGCTCTCCGAACGGGTGGGCAAGCTGTCGTTCTGGCTGCAGTTCGTCGGCTTCCTGGCCACGTTCCTGATCCAGCACTCGCTCGGGCTCTCCGGCATGCCCAGACGCGTCTACACCTACGGTGCCGACACCGGGTGGGGCACCGACAACCTCATATCCACGGTCGGCGCCTTCATCCTGGCCGCCGGCGTGGTGCTCACCGTCGGCAACGTGGTCTGGGGCCTGCACCGCGGCCCGCGCGCCGGCTCGGATCCGTGGAAGGCCAACACGCTGGAGTGGTTCGCCACCTCCCCGCCTGCACCACACAACTTCGACCTCGTCCCGCGCGTGCGGTCCGTCGAGCCGATGCGCGACATCCGCCGCGAGATCCGCACCCGAACCGCCACGGGAGGCGACCGATGACCTCCGAGCTGGTGTTCCTGGCCCTGATCCACCTCGTGGCGCTCGTCGCCGGCTGCGGGCTGCTGCTCCTCGCGCTGCTCACCGACAGCAACGAGCCGCGCGGCCCGGATGGCGGCGGCGGGGGCGGCGGCGCAAGTGCTCCCCCTCCGCGGCCGGTCCCGAGAGCGCCCGTCGGGCCACCCTTGCCGGATGCGGCACCCGCGCGCGTGCGCCTGCGCGGGCCGACGCGGCTCGCGGACCTCCTGCCCGGGCGGCCGCGCCGGCAGCACCAGCGACCGCGCCGCGTGCCGGCGCGTTCTGACGAGGTGTGACGCTGCCGGCGATGGCTGGCTTCAGCGCCGCGGCCGGCATCTTCATCGTCGCCGGCGGGTTCGTGGCGGCGGTGGACAGCGCAAGCCCGTTCCCCCATGGCGCCTGGCTGGCTGCCTACTTCGTCCTGGTGGGCGGCATCTCGCAACTGCTTCTCGGGCCGGGGCGCATCGTCCTTGGACTCCCTCGGCCGTCGGCCACCATCCGCCGCCTGCAACTCGTGCTGTGGAACCTTGGAGGCATCGCTGTGCCCGCCGGCGTGCTCGTCGGGGCGCCCGGCATCGTGACGGTCGGGAGCGCAGCGCTGCTCGGCGCGCTCGCCTGCTTCGCTAGGGGCATTCGCTGGGTCACGCGCGAGCGTCGGGCCGGAACACTCGCCTACGGCGCGCTGATCCTCGGCCTGGCCATGAGCGTCGTGATCGGAAGCGCGCTCGCCGACGCCGCGCCCGGAGCCTGGCTGGTCACGGCCGCGATCACGCAATGACTCCGGGCGAGTGCGGAACTCGTCGAACCTCCCGTCACCGTGACGGCGAACTGACGGTGGCGTCGCGGGCCGCGACTTCGTCGGCCAGCTCGCCGCGAAGCTCGATGAGGCAGCCGGCCGTAACCGGGTCACGCGGAACGAAGCCGGCGAGCTTCGTTGTCGGCGCCACCGCGTCCAGGAGCCCGCGCGTCATCCCGCGATGCAGCGTGCACACCACCGGCTGGTTCTCGCGGACGGCATTGCGGTACGGGCAGTTGCACAGGCGGTAGGTCAGCGTGCCGCGCCGATCGACCTCGCGCTTCGGTTGGAAGCCCAACGACACCAGCGTGGCGTGGATCGTCTCCTCGGCCGAGCCGGCGCCGCGCTCGAGCGCCAACTCCCGGCCGATCTCGCGGCCCGCCGCCTCCACCCTACGCAGGCTCGTCGTGCCCGGCGCGATGACGCGCGCGAGCCAGCGTCCAAGGTCCGCATAGGCGGTCGGCGGGCGACCGCCGGGCGCAGCCTCAGGCGCGATCGACCACATGTCGCGCGGCCGCCCGCGACCGCGACGCATGCGCTCACGCTGTACAAGCCCGGCCTCGCTCAGGCGCTCGAGATGTGTCCGGACTCCATTCGGATGCAGCGCCAGGCGCTCGGCCAGCTCCTCCGCTCCCGCCGGCCGCCTCAGCTCGCCCAGCAGAGCGAACAACCGCGCGCGCGTGGGCTGCGCCAACGCATCGCCCGCGGGGAGCGGAGCATCCATCACGCAAAGCAGTTTTGCACACGCCGAGTGGGAAAAGCTACGACGGAGTGATAATTTTCCTAGCGTGTGTGTGCAAAATAAGAGGGAGGCACTGACGTGACCTACGTGATCAACGAGCCCTGCATCGGCACGAAGGACACGTCTTGCGTCGAGGTCTGCCCCGTCGACTGCATCCACCCCGCACCGGACGAGCCGGGCTTCGACGAAGCCGAGCAGCTCTTCATCGATCCCGAAGAATGCATCGACTGCGATGCCTGCGTAGAGGCGTGCCCGGTCGACGCGATCACGGCCGAGGATCAGGTCCCGCCCGAGTGGCACGACTACATCGAGCGGAACGCGGCCTATTACCGCCGCTCGGCTGCCTGACGAGCGGCTTAGCGGATCAGGACGAGGACGACCAGCGCGACGATCAGGGTCGCCACCGTAGCGGCGACCAGTATGTTCGCGGCGAGGGTCGCTCCGTCTCCGGCGTCCTCGCGCGATTCGCGCGTTCCGCGTTGGCTTCGAGCCGACTCGTTCGACATGGGGTCCTTCCTGTTGCTTCACCGAAGGCCTCATGGTCGAGGAGCCCACCGGCGGCGGCTATGGGGTGCGATGCCCATCGGGTCGGTGAAAGGGCATGCAGCACGCGAGCGGCGGCGCTGTGGGCGATCAGCCGATCCGGCGGCGGCCGCCGCGCTCGTGGCGTTCGATCGAGTCGCCGATCAGCCACAGGGTGGGCGGCCACAGCCCGACGAACAGCGCCCGCCGCTCGGCGTTGCCGCGCTCGTCCTGGTCGACCGTCTTCGCGCGCTGCCACAGCAGCACGCACAGCGACACCGAGCCGAGCGACGTGCCGTGGAGCATCCAGCCCCGCAGGCCGGCACGGTGGAGCGCCTTCGTCAGCATGCGCGGGGCGATACCCGGGGTAGCCCGACACCATGCCCGCCCGTCTCCCCCTCCGGCGCCGCCTGGGTGGCGCCGCGCGCTGGCCGCTCGGCGTGGCGCTGACGTCGTGGCGCTACATCTGGCGCACGGTTCCGCTGCACCGGCTCGAGGAGCGCGGCGACGCCGAGGGCGACGCGCCGCCGCCGCTGCCGTCCGCGGCCGTCCTCGACGAGGTCCAGCGCCCGGACGACGGCTGCGGGCCGCTCTTCCACCGCCGCTACCGCACGCGGATCCGTGAGACGGCGATGACGCCCGAGGCGGTCATCGCGCGCGTGGCCGCCGATCCGGACTGCGTCGCGCCGACCGAGTTCGCGAGCTTCAAGAAGGTGCGCGGCGAGGAGGGGCAAATGCAGGTGGGCGACGAGTACATCGTGCACATGGCGGGCCCCTGGGACGGGCCGGTCCGGGTCGTGGAGCGCACGCCGACCTGCTTTCGGCTCGTGACCCTCGAAGGCCACCTCGAGGCCGGCCAGATCCGGTTCTCGGCGCGCGACGAGGACGGCATGGTCCTGGTCGAGATCGAGTCGTGGGCGCGCAGCGCCGGGCCACTGGTCCACCTGCTCTACGACCGCCTGCGCATGGCCAAGGAGGTGCAGCTGCACATGTGGACGTCGATGCTGCAGCGGATCGCCGACATGGCCGGGGGCCGCGTCACCGGAGGCATCGACATCCACACACGGCGCGTCGAGGAGACCGCTCGTGGCTAGCGTCGCCGAGCGGCTCGCGGCGTTGCGGGACAGGAGCCTCAACTACGACCCCGACGCTCCGCACCCGCCCGACGAGGGCTGGCGCATCGACGACTACCGCGAGCCGCTGCCGCGCGAGGCGCCCGGGCCGCCCGTGGACGGCGGTCCGTTCACCGTCGCGCAGACGCTGCTGCGCGACTACAGGGTCGCCGACCCCAGCATCGTGCGCGCCTACTACGACGAGGAGGCGCCGCTCGAGGGGCGCGACATGTTGCTCGAGCTGCGGTTCCTGTGGTTCCGGACGTACGCCGGCTGCCGCGTCGGCGACCTCATCGACGAGACGCGCGAGGTCGACGGCCGGCCGGTGCGCGTCTGGGGCTGGCCGTACAGGACGCTCGAGGGCCACGTCGAGCAGGGCGAGATGTCATGGGAGGTCTGGAAGTGGCTCGACACCGGCGAGATCGAGTTTCGCATCCACTCCTACTCCCGGCCCACGGGCACGCCGAACCCGTTCACACGGCTCGGGATGCGGCTGTTCGGCCAGCGTGAGCGACGGCGTTACCTGTCGAGCGCCGGCAGGCGAATCGCGCAGCTGACCGCCGACGGGCTCAGCGGCCGGCATCCGGCCGGCGCGCAGGCCAACGCGGACGCGCCGTGATGGCAACGCGGACGCCGCTGCTAGGGTCAGGGTCAGCGGGAGCACCGTTCCCGCGAGGTTCTTGGTCTTGAGCGCTTGCGCGATCCGGGTCAGTCGAATCTCCCGAATCGCAAGGCGGCCCGGATGGCCGCTGACAAGGAGCACTCACATGTCCACGCAGTCCTTTGCCGATCTCGGCGTGTCGTCGGCGGTCGTCGCCGCCCTGGCGCGCCGCGGCATCACCGAGCCGTTCGCGGTCCAGAAGCTCGTCATCGCCGACGTGCTCGCCGGCGGTGACGTCCTCGCGAAGTCCCCGACAGGGTCGGGCAAGACGCTCGCCTTCGGCGTCCCGCTGGTCGACCGTCTCGACGCCTCCGGCCCCAAGCAGGCTGCCCTCGTCCTCGCCCCGACGCGCGAGCTGGCCTCGCAGATCTGCGAGGAGATCCGCGAGATCGCCCACGCTCGGGCCCTGGCCGTCGCGGCGGTGTACGGCGGGGCCGGCATCGAGCGGCAGTCCAAGCTGGCGCGCCGGGCACACGTGATCGTCGCGACGCCCGGGCGCCTCGAGGACCTGATCGACCGCGGGGCGGTGCGCCTCGACGCCGTGCGCGTGCTGGTTCTCGACGAGGCCGATCGCATGCTGGACATGGGCTTTCGGCCCGTGGTCGACCGTATCGTTGCGCAGACCCCGCCCAGCCGGCAGACCCTGTTCTTCTCGGCGACGCTGGACGGCGAGGTCGGACGGCTGGCGCGCGCCTACACCGACCAGCCGCGCCACCACGAGCACGCGCTCACCCACGAGCGCCGGCGCGACATCGACCACCACTTCGTCGCGGTCGAGCACGCGGCCAAGCTCGGGCAGCTCGTCGACCTGCTGCGCGCCGACGACGTCGAGCGCGCGCTGGTCTTCGTGCGCACCAAGCGCGGCGCCGATCGCCTGATCAAGCGCCTGCGATCACATGACGTCGAGGCGGTCGCCATGCACGGCGACAAGTCCCAGGGCCAGCGCGAGAGAGCGCTCGCGCGCTTCCAGAGCGGAGCCTGCGGCGTGCTCGTCGCGACCGACGTCGCGGCACGCGGCCTGGATGTCGATGACATCTCGCATGTGGTGCACTTCGACGCGCCCGCCGATGGCGACAGCTACGTGCACCGCGCGGGGCGGACGGGTCGCGCCGGGCGCGCCGGGTCGAGCATCACCTTCGTGATGGCGGAGCAGGCCCGCGACGTCTCGCGCTTCGCCGGCGAGCTGTCGCTGCACCGCGAGTTCTCGGCGAGCGGCCTGGGCGGGCCGCCGGCGTCGGGTCGGCGCGGTCGCGCTCGCCGCCGGGGCAGCCGTCGCTAGCCCGGCGGCCGCCGCTTACGGCCGACGCTCGTCCGAGCCGAGCGGCTGGGGATCGGGACGCAGCTCGAAGTAGCGCTGGTAGCCGAGAACCTCGGCGGCGGACCGGTCGTAGACGAGTGGTCCGTTGCAGAACGGGCAGGTGCGCTGAAAGGCGGCGACTTCAGCCGAAAACCGCTGCTGGCAGTCTGGACATGCGGCGTGGGTCATCGAGGACCCTTCCTGTAGCGAGCCACCCACGGTAGCGCGCGCGGCCCGCGGCGCCCCGCGTCCGCCCGCCCGGGGCCTCAGGCCAGGGGGCCGGTTGCGGCGAGCACGGTCTCGGGCGCGGGAATCCCGGCGGCGGAGGAGTCCGCCATGAACCGGTCGATCGCGGTGCGCTCGGCGTCCTGCTCGCTTGGTGCATCGACGAGGTAGTCGGCTGTGGCTGTCCAGCGCACCGGTGCGATCGAGTCGTCGACCGTGAAGGTCCGGCCGTCGCGGTTCGTGGCCCAAGCCTCGAGCCGCGCCGGGCAGTCTCGGGGCGCGCGCGCCGCGTCGTAGGAGGCGGTGACGGTGACCGGGTAGGGCGGCACTAGTGGGTCTCCCGTGAGCGTTGCACGTGAAAGCCCGGGATGCCGGCGCCGCCAGGCAAGGACGCAGACCTGAAGGGATACCGGAGGTATTTCGAGGGTCGAGGACGCCGCCTGGCGGTGATCGGCGCCCGGGGTTTCGGGTGCAACGTTTGCGGGAGCCCCACTAGTCGAAGGGGACCGCTTCGTAGGTTTCGCGACGGCCCACGCTGGCGTGTCCGCCGCGCCACACGATGGTGTACCCGTCGTGGCTGGCGAAGATTGCCAGCACGGTCCGGCCCCCGTAGGGATCGGGCTCGCCGACGCGTGTCTCCGTGTCCGCGCCGCCGTGGCGGAAGCTCAAGGCGAAGATCTGGTCAGGGCGGGCGTGGCGGCCGATGCAGGCCTCGGCGTAGCCGCGCAGCTCATCGTGAGCCTGCTGCGTGGCCTGGCCGGGAGCCGCGCCCGGGACGAAGAACGCCGTCATGAGCGGGCTGCGCCCCTACTCATCGCTCGCGAGCGGTGGATCGCCCTGCGCCTCATCGCGTGGCTCCCGATTCGCGGCGGCCTGCTTGCGCGCGTTCTTCCTGGCTTCCTTGTCCCTTCGGCGCTCGCGGAGCTTGTGCTCGCGATTGAGCTTGGCCATCGTCGTTCGCTTCTTGCCGCTCGAACCCATCCGTGTCCTCCTCGACCTGCGGGGCTGTGCGCGGGGAGGAGCGCCGATGCGCTCTCTCCCCTGCGTCGACTCAGGCGCTAAAGGGCTTGGACGTTCCTGGCTGCCGGGCCCTTGGGGCCCTCCTCGGTGTCGAAGGTCACCTTCGCGCCCTCGGCCAACGACTTGAAGCCGCTGCCCTGGATCGCCGAGTGGTGGACGAAGAGGTCCTTACCGCTGTCGTCGGGCGTGATGAATCCAAAGCCCTTGTCATCGTTGAACCACTTCACGGTTCCTGTGGCCATTGCCGGCTCCCTCCACGTGTGCACTGCGAAACGCGGAGGGTGCTGGAAGGCAACGACTGCGACAACGCGGGGCACTGCTTCGGCCGAGCGGTCGGCTCGGCCCGTGCGTCGAGTCTACGCTATCGGCCTGTCTCAGAAACCACTCGGAGGGCCGTCGGGGTGAGGGTCACCGGCCCGAGCAGGCCGCTGGGCGTCGAGGCCAGCGGCGTCGGGCCGGTGGCGTAGAGCCCGTTTCCTGCGGCGGCGAGCTGGGCGTTGCGGTTGTTGACCGTCGTGTCCAGGTCCACGACGAGGCGGTTGGCGCCGGGGTGCAGCAGGCGGGTGATGGGCACGTCGCCGCCGGGCGTGATCTGCCGCGTGACCCGGACGCCGTTGACGGAGGCCCGGGCGGCCCCCGCGAACGCGCCGAGGGAGAGCCGGACGCCGTGGCCGGCCCAGCCGGCGGGCACCGTGATCGTCGCGCTGTAGGTCGCGCTGCCGACGGCGTCGGCCAGCTCGGGGATCGTGCGCCAGTCGGCGAGGGCCGGCAGGTCGAGGTGATGGGCGACGTGGCCGCCGGGGGTGATCTCGTCGACGTCGAGGTGCCAGTCGGCCACCGTGACGGGCGCGGGGACCGTCCCGAGGTCGACGCGCGCCGTGCGGCCGTTGCTGAGCGTGACGCTCTGCGTGCCGCCGCGGGCGTCCTCGAGCACGATGTCGCCGTGGCGGTCATACGACGCGTGCTGGGCGCTGGTCGCGATCACGTGCGGGGCCTTGCGGCCGCGCGCGATGAGCACCGCCAGCGTGCCGTGCGCCGGGATGGTCACCGGCATCTGCGTTCGCCCGCGCGACGATGCGTACTGCGCGACCGCCGTGCTCGTGCCGTTCCAGAGGTCGAGGAGGTAGGGCCGGCCGGCTGACGCAAGGCTGCCGGTCGTGGTGATCGGGGCATCGGTCGGGTTGTACATCCACCAGATCTCGTCGCGCCCGGTGTGGCGCCGGACCGTCCAGATGTCGGCGCCCGCTCCGGTGAAGCGCGCGCCGGGATCCACGCCTAGGGCGGCGAGCGCCGCGGGCACGGCGTCCTCGCTCGCCACGTGCTTGGTCGACCGCGAGGCGAGGACGGCCCGCATCGCCTGGCGCACGAGCGCGTCGTCGGCCGCGGGATCGCGCAGCCCCTCGGCTTGCGACGGCACGGTGCCGACGAGGACCACGGGCAGTCCTGCCGCGGCGTAGCGGCGCATCGCCCGGGCCGCGTCGACCGGCAGGGACGTCTGGCCGTCGATGATGAGCGCGCGATACCCGGGCCTGGTGCCGAAGACCGCGCCCTCGGCGAGGTCGACCGGGTCGACGTAGTCGTAGGTGTAGCCGTGCCGGGCCAGCTGCGCGCTGCCGAACAGCGGGACGTCGCCGTCGTGCAGCGAGGACAGGCCGCCCTCGCGGTAGATCGTGACGTCGACGCGCGGCGTCCCGTGCTCGACGACCTCGGTGGTGCGGGCGAAGTAGGTCATGAGGTCGCCGACGTCCTTCCACTGCGGCTGGTTCGTTGCCCACGACCCGTCCAGGCCGATGAAGCTCAGCCCGCCGGGCTGCGGGTAGACGGCGTCGTCGATCCGGATGCCCGCGGCGAAGATCGGCTGGGTGACGCCGCCGGCGATCGCGTCGTTGACCAGGTTGGCGTAGTCCAGCGGCTGCTTGCTCCAGGTCGCGAAGTCCTCGCCCCACTCGGTCGTCACGCGGTCGTGCCCACCGAGGTGCGCGCCCGAGCTCATGAGCTTGTGCGAGTCGACGACGTAGCGCCACCGGTTCTCGGGATACGTCTGCAGCGTGTTCTGGAAGGGGTGGGCGCCCCAGCCGAAGTCGAAGGTCTCGGACTCCGGGATGTCCACCTTGGTCGCGGCGCGGATGACGTCGAGATTGCCGTAGTTGTAGGCCACCTGCTCGCGCGACCGCAGGCCCTTGGCATGGGCCCAGTCGGTCATGGCCTTGACGTAGCGCTCGACGTAGAGGTCGTTGAGCGTGCGGTGGTAGTCGGCGCGGAATCGCGCCCCCACGCCCCCGGTGAAGTCGAACGGCGGCGCGGGGACGGGCGCGACGTTGGCAGGATTCAGCGGGTTGAACGAGGAGGCGGCCGGGTGATCGAGTGCCGGCAGCCACTTGAGCATCGAGTAGCCGCGCCGGGCCCGGAACTGCGCCGGGAGGTCGCCGGTCCAGAAGGCTTGGGCCTGCACCTCCATCGAGTCGTGGAAGAGGGTCGTGCCCATGTCCTGGAGGCGCTGCAGGTTGCCGTCGCCGAAGACGGTGTCGGCCATGAGGTCGAGGCTGTCGGTCAGGCCCTTGCTCGAGAAGATGTCGGCGACGAGGCGGCCGCTGGCGGCGCCGATGGCGGGGTCGCGCGCGGTCCAGACGTCGGGATCCTCGAACGGGTTGGGGTTGACGTATTGACCGGTGGCGCGCTGGTAGAAGGCAAAGACCTTCCAGTCGCCCTTCGTCGGCACCGTCCACGCCAGCGTGTCGCCGGTGACCTTCGCGCTGAGATCGACGGCGGTGGCGGGGTCGAGCAGCGTCTGCGCACCGTCGGTGCCCGCGACCTTGGCGGCCGTCACCGCCACCCGGATCGGGCTGCCCGGCATGGCGGCGGCCGGGACGGTGCCGGTGAACCGGAAGCCGTCCGTCGGGGCCGTGACGGTCGCATCGCGCGTGACGAGCTGCTGCATGCCCGTCGCCAGCGTGACGGCCTGGCTGTCGCAGGAGGTGTTGTTGCACGGAGCGAGGTCGACCCGCATCCCCGTCGCGGCGGCGTGCTCGAGGACCGAGCTCAGCGACGCGCGGCCGGCATCGGAGGGCGTGTAGCCGACCTGGGTGGCGCCGAAGCCTGCGGCCTTCAGCGCGTCGGTCAGCGCGTTGGCGGCGGTCGCGTCGGCCGAGCCGCCGCTCCAGTTGCTCGCGCGGTCGCTCGTCGGCGGCGCGGCGAACGCCGGCAGCGCAGCGGAGACGGGGTCGTCGGCGTTCGCGGCGGCGGCGCCCGTCCCCAGGGCCGCCAGCGTCGCGCCGAGCAGCGCGCCGATCCTCATGATGGAGCTCGTCACGTCGGTGTCCTCTCCTCCAGTTGACGCCCGACCG
>DATBKW010000238.1:0-2083 GCA_036555665.1 Solirubrobacteraceae bacterium
TACCTCGTCGGCTCGGGGCTCATCGCCGAGGGCGAGGCGCACGCGTGGGCCGCCGAGCAGCGCGATCTGGGCGCGCGCGGCGAGTACTACGTCGCGTGCATCCAGTTCTGCTTTCGCGCCGCGCGGCCGTAGCCCGCGCTAGCCGGCTCGCATCCGCTCCGCGTCGATCGCGGCGAAGCCGATCGTGTCGCCGGTGGCCTGCGCCATGCCCTGCAGATTGGCCTGCTCGGCGGCGTCGACGGTGATGTCGCGCAGCAGCCTGTCCTCGGACACCTCGATGAGATCGATGGCTCCGATGGTCCCGCCGGCCCGGCCGATCGCGGTCGCCACCTGCCCCAGCATGCCGGGCCGCTGCGCGATCTCCAACCGGATGGTGAGCGAGAACTGCGCCGACGGGGTGAGGCTCATGGCGTGAGCATAGGCGCGGGGCCTCAGTAGTCGGCCGCGCCCTGATCCGGCGGATTCCCCGATGCGCCCGCGCCACCGCGCGGGCACGCTGACGGTGTGCGCGCGCGCCACGTCATGGTCGTGCTGCTCGCCGGGCTCGTCGTCGCCGGATGCGGCGGCCATGCGGCGCCGCACCGCGCCGCCGCGCCGCCCACGCCGGTCGTCGTGACCACCGACATGAGCACCGACGACGTCTTGGCCCTGCTCTACCTGCTCGGCCGCCGCGACGTCGACGTGCGCGCGGTGGCGGTGTCGGGCACCGGCCTCGCCGACTGTCCGGCCGGGGCCCGCAACGCCCGGGCGCTGCTCGCCGTCGCGGGCCGCCCGGACCTACCGGTCGGCTGCGGGCGCGCCGACCCGCTCGCGGGCGCCAACGCGTTCCCGCCCGAATGGCGGGCCCGAGCCGACGAGCTGTTCGGGCTCGACCTGCCGCCGGTCCCGCGCGCGGCGCCGCGCCGCGCCGTGGACGTGCTGCGCGACGGCCTGGCCGCGGCCGATCGCAGGGCGACGGTGCTCGTGCTCGGGCCGATGACCGATCTCGCGCAGCTACTGCGAGCGGACCCCCAGGTCCGCTCGCGGATCGGCGCGGTCGTCGCGATGGGCGGCGCGGTCGGCGTGCCCGGCAACGTCGGTCCGGGGCACGAGCGCTCGGAGTGGAACCTGTGGATCGACTCGGTCGCGGCGCGCGAGGTCCTGCGCAGCGGGCTTCCGGTCACGCTGGTGGGCCTCGACGCCACCAACGACGTCCCGGCCACCGTGTATCCCTGGCTCGCGCTCAGGCGCTACCACTACGCCGGCGCGCCCGCCACGGCCGCGTGGGATCTCATGACCGCGAGCGGCATGTACACGGGCGGCCAGTACTTCTGGGACCCGCTCGCCGCGACGGCGATCGTGCGACCGGATGTGCTCAGGTTCGCCCGCAAGCGGATCGATGTCGTCACCACAGGCCCCGACGCCGGCCGCGTGATCGAGAGCGCCGGCGGCGTGGCCGTCCGCGTCGCGACGGGAGCCAACCGCTCCGCCTTCGAGCGCCAGTTCTTGGACGCGCTCATGCGCGGCGGGCGCATTGTGATCCCGAACCCGGGGCGGCAGGCGGTGGTGCGCTGCGCCGACAGCGGCTGCTCCTACACCGGCCCGCGCCGTACACCGCCCGGGCAGGGCGGCTTCGACACCGTCAACGACGGGGCACGCTCCTTCACCTACATGCTCGGCCGGCTCACCGAGGGGCGCACGGTCGCCGACCTACGGGGCTACGTCCGCGGGCTGGGCGCGCGGCCCTGGCGCCCGCCGGTGTGGTTCTCGACGCAGGCCAGCGGCGCGACGCCGCCGCACAGCTCGATGACGTGGATGGTCAGCGCGAACGTGCCCGGCGACATGGCGCTGGTGGCCACCATGCCCGCCCAGACGCAGGTCGTCACGGCGGTCGCCGTGGGCTGAACGGCGGGCGCTAGGGTGCATCGTCGTGGCAACCGACGGGCACGACGAGCTCTTTCTCATCGACGGCAACTCCCTGGCCTACCGCGCGTTCTTCGCGCTGCCGGAGTCGATCGCCACCTCCACCGGCTTCCCGACCAACACGATCTTCGGCTTCGCGTCGATGCTCGTGAAGCTGCTGACCGAGTACGGGCCCAAGCCG
>DATBKW010000239.1:0-16324 GCA_036555665.1 Solirubrobacteraceae bacterium
TTCGCCGGAACTGGACCCGCTCGTCCGGTGCCGGATAGGGTCGGGCGCGGTGATCGCCGAGCCGAAGACCGCGAGAGGGAGGGCGACGCGCGAGCGGATCGTCACCGCCGCGTCGGAGCTCATCCGTGCGCGCGGCGTCGCCGAGACGAGCGTCGACGATGTCATCGAGCGCGCGGGCGCGAGCAAGAGCCAGCTCTATCACTACTTCGACGACCGCGCCGCGCTGGTACGCGCCGTGGTCGCCCAGAACGTCGAGGACGTGCTGGGCGGCCTGTGCCCGCTCGACAGCTGGAAGGCCATCCGCTCGTGGTTCGACTCGCTCGTCGAGCTCCAGGTCGAGCGCCGCGCCCTCGGCGGCTGTCCGATCGGCTCCCTGGTCGGTCAGCTCGCGGAGAACGACGATGAAGCGCGGCTCGCGCTGGCGAGCGCGTTCGATCGGTGGGAGGCGCAGCTTCGCGACGGCCTGCGTTCGATGCAGCAAACCGGCAAGCTCGCCCCCCGCGCCGACACGCTCGTACTCGCGACGGCAACCCTCGCCGCGATCCAGGGCGGCTTGCTCCTCACCCAGGCCAAACGTGATCCGCGCCAGCTGGCGATCGCCCTGGACGCCGCCTACGCGCACCTCCGCGCCCACGCGCCCGCCCGGCCGAGGATGTAGCTCGGGCTCTACGCGGCGCGGATCGGCGGGCCGCCGTCCCTCAGCGCGGACCGCGCGCGGGCAGCGAACTCGCCCGCGGTGATCGGCGAGTGCCGGCTGTAGAGCGGGCTGACGGGGTCGGTGAGCAGGTAGGAGACCAGCGCCACCCCGCGGACGCACGGGTCGTCGATCGTGGTCAGATCGCGGGCGAGCGACTCCAGGGGTCCGGCGGCGTCGCGCACCGCCGGACGGCGCGCAGCCCTCACCGCCGCGGTCAGGGCGCTCGAGAGCGCCTGTCGCGAGCGATCGTCGGCGAGCTGGCGCGCGCGCAGCGCCAGCTCTGGCGAGTTGGTCGGCGCAACCCCCTCGGCCAGGCGGGTGTCGAGGCTCAGCGAGCCGGCCCAGACACGCAGACGCAGCCCCAGCTTCACGCGAGGCAGGATCCCCCGTCCCCGAGCCGTGCGGCATGGGGTCTTGACCCCCTTTGCTCCGGCAGGCCCCAGTGCCGCCGCGCGGGGGAGCCGCACCGCCGGATGCCTGCTGGCCGCGCAGACCGGCGGCTGCCTCGCTGGGAGCCTGCGGCATGCATCTCGACCCCTCCCCTGGAGCCCGCATGTCCGACTCACCCTCACCCGCCCCACCCGCCCGATCCTCGGGCGGCCGCATCGCCGCCGTGATCGCCGGCAGCCTGCTCGCCCTCGTCTCGCTCGGCTTCCTCGCTGCCGGCGGCGCCGGGCTGTGGGCCAACGGTGAAAAGGACGACGATGGCTACATCTCGACCCGCACCGAGCCCTTCCACGCCTCCACCGCAGCGATGCGCACCGACAACCTCGACGTCGATCTCGGCGGCACCGCCGCCGTGCTCGGCAGAGACCTCTACGGCAACGTCCGGCTGCGCGTCACGCCGCACAACGGCAAGGACGTGTTCGTCGGTATCGCGCGCACACGCGACGTGACGCGCTACCTGCGCGCGACCGCGCACACGCGTGTCACCGACGTCGACTACCACCCGTTCCACGCCGACTACGCGACCACCGGCGGCGCCCGGCGCGCCGCTGCACCCGCCACGCAGCGCATCTGGGCCGCCCAGGCCCATGGCCGCGGCGTGCAGACCGTGACGTGGGACGTCGCCGACGGCGACTGGTCGGTCGTGGTGATGAACGCCGACGGCTCGCGCGGCGTCGACGTCGGCGTGCGCGCCGGGGCGAACGTGCCCTTCCTCAACGAGGTCGCCTGGGGCGCGCTCGGCATCGGCGCGGTCCTCCTGCTCGCCTCCGTCGCGCTGCTGTACGCCGGCACGCGCACGGCCGCGCGCCTGGTGCCCGCTGCCACCTGAGCACGAGGCCTGGCGCCCATACACTTCGACCCATGAGCACGTTCGTGTTCAGGCTCATCGCTCCTCGTCCGACGTTCGCCCTCGACATGACGGACGAGGAGCGCGAGATCATGGGCCGTCATGCCGCGTACTGGAGCCCATACCTCGAATCGGGTCAGATGGTGGTCTTCGGCCCCGTCCTCGACGCCACGGGATCGTGGGGCCTCGGCGTGGTGGAGGCCGAGGACGACGACGAGGACGAGCTGCGCGCGTTCGCCGCGGGCGACCCGGCCGTGACCTCCGGAACCGCGGAGATCGAGATCGGCAAGATGCCCGGCGGCTTCATCCGGCCTCGCGCGGCCGGCGACTGAGCGCGCGGACCGCGTTCAGGGCCGGAAGACGACCTTGAAGGCGCCGTCGTCCTTGTTCTGGAAGGTCTTGTAGGCCTCCGGCGCGTCGCTGAGCGGGACGTGATGGGACGCGAAGCCCTCGACGCCGAGCGGATCGCCGTCGCCGTCGAGCAGCGGCATGATGTCGTCGGTCCAGCGCCTGACGTTCGCCTGTCCCATCTTCACCGTCAACTGCTTGTCGAACATCTGCAGCAGGTTGAGCGGGTCGGCGGTGCCGCCGTAGACCCCGGACAGCGAGACCGCGCCGCCGCGGCGCACCACCTCGACCGCGAGGTTCAGCGCGGTGAGGCGGTCGACCCCCGCGTGCTCCATGAGCTTGCGGGCCGCCGCGTCGGGGATCATGCCGACGAGGGTGTGGGCGAACTTCGCCGCCGACGCTCCGTGCGCCTCCATGCCCACCGCGTCGATGACCGAGTCCGGCCCGCGCCCGCCGGTGAGCTCGCGGACCTCGGCGGCAACGTCGTCGCTTGCGCTGACGTCGACGGTCTGCACGCCGTGGCTGTCTGCGCGCGCAAGGCGCTCGGGCACGAGGTCGAGGCCGATCACCGTGCCGGCGCCGCGGTGCTGCGCGATCCGGCACGCCATCTCGCCGATCGGGCCCAGACCGATCACCGCCACGCTGCCGCCGTCGGGGATCTGCGCGTACTCGACGGCCTGCCAGGCGGTGGGCAGCACGTCGGAGAGGAACAGGAAGCGGTCGTCGGGCGGGCCCTCGGGGACCTTGATCGGGCCGTAATGGGCCTGGGGCACGCGCAGGAACTCGGCCTGCCCGCCGGGGACCTGTCCGTAGAGCCGCGTGTAGCCGAACAGCGCGGCGCCCATGCCCTCCTCGCGGACCTGGGTCGTCTCGCACTGCGTCTGCAGGCCGTGCTCGCACATGAAGCAACGCCCGCAGGAGATGTTGAACGGCACCACCACGCGGTCGCCGACCTTCAGGTGCTCGCCGGCCTCTGTGCCGACCTCCTCGACGATCCCCATCGGCTCGTGTCCGAGCACGTCGCCCTCGTCGAGGAACGGGCCGAGAACCTCGTAGAGGTGCAGGTCAGAGCCGCACAGTCCCGTCGACGTCACGCGGATGATCGCGTCGGTCGGCTGTTCGATGGTCGGGTCGGGAACGGTGTCGACGCGCACGTCGCGCTTTCCATGCCAGGTCAGAGCCTTCATACGCGGCGGCGTACCCGAACGGTCCGCCGGCTCACGCACCCAGTCGTCGTGCGTGCCGGCAGGGGTCTGTCGGGTAGAGCGCCAGCATGCAGATCGGCTGCTTTCTCTCCTCCGAGGAGTTCTCCCCCGGCGAGCTCGTCGCGCAGGCCACGCGCGCCGAGGAGGCCGGCTTCCATGCCCTGTGGATCTCCGACCACTACCACCCGTGGAACGACGAGCAGGGCCACAGCCCGTTCGTGTGGTCGGTCATCGGGGCCGTCTCGCAGGCCACCGACCTACCGGTCACGACCGGCGTCACCTGCCCGACCGTCCGCATCCACCCGGCGATCATCGCGCAGGCCGCCGCGACGAGCGCGGTCCTGCTCGAGGGGCGCTTCAACCTCGGCGTCGGCACCGGCGAGGCCCTCAACGAGCATATCCTCGGCGATCGATGGCCCGAGATCGACGTGCGCCTCGAAATGCTCGAAGAGGCCGTCGAGGTCATGCGCGCGCTCTGGCAGGGCGGGCAGCGCAGCCACCGCGGCCGCCACTACACGGTCGAGAACGCGCGCGTCTACGACCTTCCCGACGCGCCGCCGCCCGTGCTGGTGTCGGGCTTCGGGCCCAAGGCGATCAAGCTCGCCGCGCGGATCGGCGACGGCTTCTGCACCACGTCGCCCGACAAGGACGCCATCGACCTGTACCGCTCCGAGGGCGGCAAGGGACCGGTGCACGCCGGAACCAAGGTCTGCTTCATGGCCGACGAGGACGAGGCCCGCGCCACCGCGCACCGGCTGTGGCCCAACGAGGCGCTGCCCGGCGAGCTGGCTCAGGTCCTGCCGACCCCGGCGCACTTCGAGCAGGCCTGCGAGCTCGTCGAGCCCGAGATGCTCTCCACGCCGGTGGGCCCCGATCTCGACAAGCACGTCGAGTCGCTGCGCGAGTACGCCGATGCCGGTGTCGACGAGCTCTTCGTCCAGCAGATCGGGCCCGACCAGGACGCCTTCTTCGACACGTGGGCGCGCGAAGTGCTGCCGCAGTTCGCCCCCGCGGCACGATGAAGGTCGTCGTCCTCGGGGCCTCGGGCAACGCGGGCACCGCGCTGCTGCGCGCGCTCGAATCCGAGCCCGAGGTCGAGCACGTCGTCGCGGTCGCGCGCCGGCCGCCGGCGGAGTGGCCCTCGGCGAAGACGACATGGCACTCGGCCGACATCGCCGCCGAGCCGCTCGTGGCGCTGCTGCGCGGCACCGACGCCGTCGTGCACCTCGCGTGGCTGATCCAGCCCGCGCGCGACCAGGAGCGCTGCCACGCGGTCAACGTCGGCGGCTCCGAGAGGGTGATGGCGGCGGTGGCGGAGGCGGGCGTTGGTGCGCTGGTCTACGCGTCGTCGGTCGGCGCCTACTCGCGCGGACCGAAGGATCGCCTCGTCGACGAGTCGTGGCCGACGGGTGGCACGCCGAGCTCGTTCTACGCGCGCCACAAGGCCGCGGTCGAGCGTCTGCTCGATCGCTTCGAGGCCGAGCACTCCGGGGTCCGCGTCGTGCGCCTCCGCCCCGGGTTGATCTTCCAGCGCGGCGCGGCCTCGGAGATCCGGCGCCTGTTCGCGGGGCCGTTCCTGCCCGGCGCGCTGGCCTCGCCCAAGCGGATCCCGCTCGTCCCCCGCCACCCGCGCCTGCGCTTTCAGGCCGTGCACGCCGACGACGTCGCCGACGCCTACCGGCGCGCGATCGTCGGCGATGCCCGCGGGGCCTTCAACGTCGCCGCCGAGCCCGTCCTCGACGGCGAGGGGCTCGGCCGGCTGCTCGGCGCGCGTCCGATCTCCGTCCCGGCCGGCGTGCTGCGGGCAGGCGCGGCGGCGGCGTTTCACCTGCGGCTCACGCCGACGCCGCCGGGCTGGGTCGACATGGCCCTTGCCGTGCCGCTGATGGACACCGCGCGCGCCCGCGAGGTCCTGGGCTGGCAACCTCGCACCGACTCCACCGACGCGCTGCTCGAGCTCCTCGACGGCATCCGGACGGCCGCCGGCTCGCCGACGCCCACCCTCGACCCCGGCGGCGGGATAACTTCGCGCGCGCGTGAGATCCTCACCGGCGTGGGGTCACGCCAATAGCCGATGGGATCCTCCGCGCTGATCGTCATCGACATGCTCAACCCCTACGAGCATGACGACGCCGACGAGCTGGCGGCGAACGTCGAGGCGATCGTCGAGCCGCTGAGTGACCTGATCGCGCGAGTGCGCGAGTCAGACGACGAGATCGTCTACGTCAACGACAACTACGGCGACTTCACGGTGAGCGGCGACCAGCTCGTCGAGCGCGCCCTGGACGGCCGGCGGCCCGACCTGGTCGAGCCGTTCGTGCCACCGGAAGGGACGCCCTTCCTGCAGAAGGTGCGCCACAGCGCCTTCTACAGCACGTCGCTGGAGTACCTGCTGCAACAGAGCGAGATCACCGATCTGACCCTCGCCGGCCAGGTGACCGAGCAGTGCATCCTCTACAGCGCGCTCGACGCCTACGTGCGCCACTACTCGGTCTGCGTCCCGCGGGACGCCGTGGCGCCGATCGACTCCGAGCTCGGCGACGCGGCGCTGCGAATGATGGAGCGCAACATGCGCGCCGAGATCACCACGAGCGCCGACGTCGGGTCCGCCAGGCGTCAGCGATCGGGGTAGGGATCGTCGGCGGCATCGCCGCCCGTCACCGTGTCCCACTGTCCGTTGGCACAGGACGGGCAGGGAGGCAGGCTTTGCGTGGACGCGACGTCGATCTCGTACCCGCACTGCGTGCAGCGGTAGGTGCCTGCCGATACGTCGCTGCCGGATGGAACCGGGTTGGCCATCGTGTCTCCTCAGGCTGGATGTCGGGTGGCCCGGGCGTACCCGCGGGCCCGCGCGGAACTAACCGCGACCTTCGTGCACCTGATTGCACGCGATCCGGCGTGGCCGGCGGGGTAGAACTTCACCATGGACGCTGAGGCGCTGGTCGCGTCCGTGAAGACCACGCAGACGCGCAACGGCAACACCCGCTGGACCGTCGTCGACGACAGCGGCACCGAGTACACGACGTTTCGGCCCGCAATCGGCACCGCCGCCGAGCGGGCCGAGGGCAAGCGAGCGCGGACCTCCTTCCACGAGGAGGAGCGCAACGGCTTTCGCAACACCTACCTCGACGCGATCGAGATCTCCGAGGACCAGCAGGCGCCGGCCGCGCCGACAGCGGACTCGGACCCGGACGAGGCGGCCTGGCGAACCGCGGTCGACGCGGCGCCCTACCTGCTGGGCGACGAGGCGCGCGAGGGCGAGGTGACGCCCGAGGAGGCCTTCGAGAAGCTCAAGCCGTTCAAGGATCTCGTCAGCGAGGACATCCGGTCCGGGCCCGAAAAAACCACGGCGACCGAGAGCGAGCGTTCGTCCGGCGAGGACGCCTAGCCCGAAGCTTGCGCGCTTCGGACAGCGCGACGGTGGCGGTCGCCGATCAGAGCCTCGGCCAGGAGCGAGCGGCGGCCGAGCGCATCGCGCAGACCTGGGACGTCGCCCTGGACGCGGCCTTCGAGCAGCTCGGCGTCTAGTGGGCCTTCTCGCAACGTTTCACCGGAAACCCCGGGCGCCGATCACCGCCAGGCGGCGTCCTCGACCCTCGAAATGCCTCGGTATTCCTTCGGGACCAACGGCTTCGCCGTCGGTGCCCCGTCCTTGCCTGACGGCGCCGGCATCCCGGGGTTTCCGGCGCAACGTCACGAGAAGACCCACTAGCCCCCGACGATCGACGCCAACGGCTGGGTGTTGAGCACGTCGGCCGCTGTCGCCCAGCCGCGGCGCGCCGTGCGGACCGACAGCTCCATGTTGTCGAGCCCGCGCACGGAGTGGGTGTCCGTCGAACAGACGATCATCACGCCCGCCCGGATCGCCTCGCGAACGTGCTCGCCGCGCAGATCGAGGCGGGGGGCCAGCCCGTTGACCTCGAGCGCGACCCCTTCCTCGAGCGCAATGCCGAACACCCGCTCCAGGTCGAGGGCGTTCTCGGGCCGGTGGTTGATGAGACGGCCCGTGGGATGGCTCAGGCAGCGCACCGACGGATGGCGCAGCGCCTCCTCGACGCGCTTGGTCAGCTCCCGGCGTGGCATGCGCTGCCCACCGTGCACGCTGGCCTGCACCCACTCGAGGTCGGCGAGAACGTCGTCGGGGAGGTCGAGGCGGCCGTCGGGGAGGATGTCGCACTCGATGCCGCGCAGGATCCGGAACGGGGCCAGCGTCTCGTTGGCCGCCACGATCTCCTCGGCCTGGCGGCGGACGTCGTCGGGGGTCAGGCCGGTGACGGCGCCGACGGCCGGCGTGTGGTCGCAGATGGCCAGGTAGTCGTAGCCGCGATCGCGGGCGGCGCGACCCATCTCCTCGACGCTTGCCCGCCCGTCGGACCACGTCGTGTGCGAGTGCAGGTCCCCGCGGATGTCGCCGGTCTCGACCAGGGCCGGCGGCTGACCGTCGAACGGCGCCTCGCGCAGCTCGGGTGGACACCAGGCGATGCCCAACGTGCGATAGAGGGCCGCTTCGTCGGCGGCATCGGGCAGCGGCTCGAGCGCCGCCACGTACCCGGGTGCACCGGTCGCGCGCGCGAGGGCCGTTCCGAAGCGCGGCGGCTCCGCGACGACGAGCTCGATCGCGACGCCCTCGACCGTCACGCCGACCGCGCGCCGCGCGCGCTCTTCGATCACGGCCACGATCTGGGGCAGCTCGCCAAAGCGCGCCAGCAGCGGGGCCGGCTTCGCGGCGGCGCACACGACGGCCAGGTGCTCGCACGAGTCGCGCCAGCGGCGCACGTCGCCGGCCACCTCGCCGCCGAGCGCGGTGGCGATCGCGCCCACGAGCTCCCACGCGCGATTGAGCAACAGCCCACGCTGAGCCCGCGGCTCGGTCTCGCGCGCGAGCGCTTCGAGCAGGCGCGCCTCGATCTTCGGCCCGATGCCGGGCGCCTCGCGCAGACGCCCTTCGGCCGCCGCGGCACGGAGCTCGTCGATCGACTGCACACCGAGCGCTCGCGCGATCTCGACCGAGCGCTTGGCTCCCAGCCCGAGATAGCGACCGAGGCCGACGAGGCCGGGCGCCAGCTCGCGTTCGAGCTGCGCGAGCTCGGCGATCGTGTCCGTCTCGACCAGCTCTCGCAGCCGCGCCTCGATCCCGGGGCCGATCCCCCGCAGCCTGCGCACGCGGCCCGTGCGCACGAGCTCGGCGACGGGCGCCGGCGAGGCACGGATCGTCTCCGCCGCGCGACGGTAGGCACGCGCCATGTACGGATTCGCGTCGGCCAGCTCGAGCAGCGCGGCAAACGCATCCAGGCGGTCGGCGATCAGGAAGTTGTCCATCGAGATTCCCTCTTCGCGGCCGGCCGGATCGCGCGACTGTATCGGGCCGGCGCGTCGCCGCACGGGACGAGGTGTAACCGCGGGGTTGCATCTTGTCGGAAGCTTGTGTAACCTCAGGGTGACACCACGAGCCGGACGGAGACCCCACAGATGACCGACCGCATAGAGAGACACGTGTTGATCGCCGCCCCGGTCCCGCGCGTGTGGGAGCTGATCACCAGCGCCGACCACCTCGGCCGCTGGTTCGGCAACGCCGGCGCCGAGGTCGACCTGCGCCCCGGCGGCGCGCTGTCGCTGAGCTGGAGCGACTTCGGCACGTTCCACGGACGCGTCGAAGCGGTTGAGCCACCGCACCGCATCGTCTACCGCTGGCTGTCGGCGAAGAACACGAAGGCAGAGCCGACGCCGGCCAACTCGACGCTCATCGAGTTCACGCTCGCGGCCGAGGGCGACGGTACGCGCCTCGCCGTCGTCGAGAGCGGCTTCGACGCGCTCGAGGTCGACGTGGACGAGCGGGCCGCCGCGTTCGCCTCACACACCACGGGCTGGAAGCAGGAGCTCGACGAGCTGGCCGACTACGCGCTCGGGTCCCCGACGGGGCGATGAGCGCGGCGGTCGCCGATCCCGAGCCGGCGGTGTTCGCCGCGCTCGCCGATCCGACCCGCTGGCGGCTGCTCGGGATGCTCGCGCAGCAGGGCGAGGGCACGGCGACCACGCTGGCCGCGGAACTGCCGGTCAGCCGGCCGGCGGTGATCAAGCACCTCGGGGTGCTCGACCGAGCCGGGCTGGTGACGCGCCGGCGAGCCGGGCGCGAGGTTCGCTACCGCGTCGAGCCCGCGCGGCTCGACGCGACCGCGCGGTGGATCGCCGACCTCGCCGCGGCATGGGACACCCGGCTGGCCGCCCTCAAGGCGCTGGCAGAAGAGGCATAGGGCCTCGCGCATGCGAAGCGCCCGCCGGCGCGTCCCATCCGGGGGCGCCGCAAACACGTACCGCAACGAAAGGAGCCGACATGAACATGCCACCGATCGTCTCGCCGCAGGAGTGGGAGGCCGCGCGCGAGGAGCTGCTGGTCAAGGAGAAGGAGCTCACGCGGGCTCGCGACGCCCTGGCCGCCGAGCGCCGGCGGATGCCGCGCACGGCCGTGGGGAAGGACTACCGGTTCGAAGGCCCGAACGGGCCCACAAGCCTGCTCGACCTGTTCGCGGGGCGGCGTCAGCTGATCGTCTACCGCTTCTTCTTCGAGCCCGGCGTGCACGGCTGGCCCGAGAGCGGCTGCCGCGGGTGCTCCTTCGTCGCCGATCAGGTCGCCCACCTCGCCCACCTCAACGCCCGCGACACGACGCTCGTGTTCGTCTCGCGCGCGCCGCAGCCGGACATCGAGCGCTGGCGGGCGCGGATGGGCTGGGACATCCCCTGGTACACGATCACCGACGACTTCGATGCCGACTTCGGCGTGGACGAGTGGCACGGCACCAACGCCTTCTATCGCGCCGACGACGACCACGTCTTCCGCACCTACTTCGTCAACGCGCGCGGCGACGAGATCATGGGCGGCACCTGGGCCTACCTGGACATCACCGCGCTCGGCCGCCAGGAGGAGTGGGAGGACTCGCCGGACGGCTACCCGCACACCCCGCCGTACGGGTGGTGGAACCTCCACGACGAGTACGAGAACCCGACCGTCCACGAGGCGGCCCTGACGGCGGCCGCCGCGTCGCAGCGCGGATCGAGGAGCAGGTGATCGTTCTCGCACACGTCGGAGGCGTGCCGGTGGAGGAGTTCCTGCCGTCGGCCGCGGGCGCGGGCGCGGGCCTCTTGGTGGCGCGCGCCTGGCTGGCCCTGCACCTGCGACGCCGCCGCGAGCCGGAGGAGTAATGGCGCTCTGACCAGCATTCCGGTTATGCTGGTCAGGGACCAGGCGATGGACGAGCGCGACAAGCGGCGGGTGGGCGAGGAGGTCGAGCCCGGGGGCCGACGGAAGGCACCCGGGCGGCTGGAGCTGCTTCAGCGCTTCATCAACTCCCACAACCACGACTTCCCGCGCGAGTGGGATCGGATGGGAACCGCCGCACGGGCTCAGGCGTGGCTGCGACAGAAGGGGCTCGTGGCACCGGGCGACCGGATCTCGGGCGCCGACGCGGCGCGGCTGCGCGAGCTGCGAGAAGCGCTTCGGGCGCTGGTGACCGCCAACCACGGCGGGCGACCGGAGGCGTCGGCGACCGCCCTCATTCACACCCTCGCCGGCGGGGCCGACCTACGCGTCGCGGTCGACGACTCGGGGCGGACCGCCCTCGAACCGATGCGGCGCGGCGCCGATGGTGCCGTGGCGACGCTGCTCGGCATCCTCCACGAGGCGCAGCTCAGCGGGGATTGGTCGCGCATGAAGGGCTGCCGCCAGTGCGGATACGCGTTCTTCGACCGCTCGAAGAACCGATCGGCGGCCTGGTGCGCCATGGCGATCTGCGGCAACCGGACGAAGAATCGTGCGTACTACCGGCGCCGCCACACGGCTGCGCGATGAACGAGGCCGCGCACCCTTCGCTGCGCGCGAACGTTCGCCTCAGGCCGCGGGGAGCGCAGCGACTGCTTGCCGCCGCCGCCCTCGGCTTCGCGGCCGTCCTGCCTTTCTTCTTCGACGCGGGCAGCCCCACGCTGGACAACCTGGTCCAGGCGGCGGCCTACGTGAGCATGGCGCTGGGCCTGAACATCGTCGTGGGCTTCGCGGGCCTGCTCGACCTCGGCTACGTGGCGTTCTTCGCGATCGGCGCGCACGTCACCGCGAGCCTCGCATCGGCGTTCTGGGACATCCATTTCAACTTCCTGCTCATCCTCGTGCTCGCCGTCGTCGCGACGACGACCGCCGGCGTGGTCATCGGGGTGCCGACGCTGCGCCTGCGCGGCGCCTACGTCGGGATCGTCACGCTCGCGTTCGGCGAGATCATCGGGCAGATCGCCTACAACGGCCGGGAGATCAGGCTGTTCGGTGGATCGCTCACCGCGGGACCGAACGGCATCACCCCGATCGATCCCATCGACCTGCCGTTCCTCAGGCCCTTCGATCCGCTGGATCTGCGGCCGTGGTACTGGGTCGCGCTCACGCTGGTCGCGTTGACGCTGTTCGTCAACTTCAGGCTGCGCGACTCGCGGATCGGCAGGGCGTGGATCGCGCTGCGCGACGACGAGGAGGCAGCGGCGACCGCGGGCGTTCCGATCGCGCGCACGAAGCTGCAGGCCTACGGGCTGGGGGCGGCGCTGGGCGGCGCGACCGGCGCCTTCCTCGCGTCGTACTTCCGCACGGTCAACCCCACGCAGTTCACGTTCTCGTTCTCGATCTTCATCCTCGCCATGGTCGTCGTCGGCGGGCTGGGGTCGATCTGGGGCGTCGTCGCCGGCGCGATCGTCCTGGCGGAGCTCAACAGCTATCTGCTGCCCAGGGTGTTCAACGACGTTCCCAGCAAGGTGGGGCTGGACTTCGATTTGTCGGCGATCGCGTCGGGCGTCTACGGCTTCCTCCTGGTGGCCATCATGCTGCTGCGTCCCGAAGGGCTGCTGCCCGAACGGCGCCACAGGATCGCTCTGCGCGCGCGGCGGTGATCCGGCCGGGCGTCGTGCGCGCAGACGCCTACGAGCATGACGACCTTTCCCGCGTGGGCTGCCTGGCGACGTCCGTCCGGCGGCGACCTGACGATCGGCATCGAGGAGGAGTTCATGCTCCTCGATCCCAGCGACTGGTCGCTGGCCTTCCGCTCCGACGAGGTGCGGGCCGCGCTCCCGGCCGGCCTCGCCGGCCGCGTGACGCTCGAGACGCACGCGGCGGTGATGGAGATCGCCACCGGCGTGCACCGCCGCGTCGGCGACGCGGTCGCCGAGCTCGCCCACCTGCGCGACCAGCTCGTGCGCGCGCTGGGCGCCCAGGGGCTGCGCGCCGCCGTCGCGGGCACGCACCCGTGCGCGGTCGACAGCGAGACGGTGCTCTCGTCCCATCCCCGCTACCGGCACCTCGGCGACACCCTGCGCGGGCTCGCGCGGCGTGAGCCGACGCTGGCCACGCACGTCCACATCGGCGTGCCCAGCCCGACCGACGCGATCCGGCTGCTCAATCGCCTGCGCGCCCACCTGCCGCTGCTGCTCGCGCTGTCGGCCAACTCGCCGTTCTGGCGCGGCCGGCCGTCGGGGTTCGCGTCGACGCGCACGACCCTCTTCGACGCCTTCCCGCGCTCCGGCCTGCCGCGCCGCTTTCGCGGCTACGGCGACTGGGTCGCGACCGTCGAGCGCCTCGTGCGCTCGGGCGCGATCAACGACCCGTCGTTTCTGTGGTGGGACGTGCGCCTGCAGCCGCGCTACGGCACCGTCGAGGTCCGGATCATGGACGGGCAGAGCACCGTCGAGGACGTCGCTGCGATCGCCGCGCTCGTGCAGACGCTGGCCAGGCTGGAGCTCGAGCGGCCCGACGACGCCGAGCCGGACGCGCGGACCGTCGAGCTGATCGCCGAGAACCGCTTCCTGGCCGCGCGCGACGGCATGGCCGCGCGCCTGATCGACGTGCGCTCGGGTGGGCGCGTCTCGGCGAGCGAGCAGCTCGAGCGCATCGTGTGCGCCTGCCGCCGCCACGCGCGGCGGCTGCGCTGCGAGCGCGAGCTCGCGGGCGTGCGCCGGCTCGCCGATCGCAACGGGGCCGTGCGCCAGCTCGCCCACGCGTGCGGCGACGGCGACCTGCGGCGCGTCGCCGCCCACCTCGCCGACGCGTACCTGCCGCGCTTCGCGCACGCGCCCGCGATCGGCGCGTTCGCGTGCTGAACGCGCAGCGATCAGCCGCGCGTCAGCTCACGCCGACGCGCTGGGCGAGCGTCGCGCGCTCGAGCAGCGCGGCCAGCTCGCTGATCGCGGCGTCGTCGAGCTCGAGGAGCGGCGCGCGGACGGGGCCGGTGGTGTCGCCGACCAGCCGGCAGGCGGTCTTGACGGCGGCCGTGTAGCTCTGGCCCTCGAGGAACTGACACAGCGGCCAGAGCCGCGACCAGAGCTCGCGGGCGGCGGGGAGGTCGATGTCGTCGATGAGCAGGCGGTGCAGCTCGACGCATTGCTCGGGCAGGATCGAGGCCGTGCCCCAGACGACGGCGCGGACGCCGGCGGCGAGGGCGGCGAAGGTGAGCGTGTCCCAGCCGTTGAGGAGGGTCGGGCCGTCGGTCTGGATCAGCTCGGTGGCGGCGGCCGCGTCGCCGCCGGTGTCCTTGAGGCTGCTGATCGGGAGCGCGCGAAGCTGCGCGGCGGTGAGCGTGACGCCCGACGCGCTCGGCAGGTTGTAGTACATGATCGGGATGTCGATCGCCTCGGCGACGGCCGTGTAGTGGGCGTGCAGCTCGCGCCAGGACAGCGCGTCGTAGAACGGCGGCACGATCATCACCGCGGCCGCCCCGGCCTGCTGCGCGTGCACGCTGAGCGCCACGGTCTCGCGCGTGGACAGCGCGCCGGTCCCGGCGACGACGGGGACGCGGCCGGCGGCCGCCTCGACGGCGGCCTCGGTCAGCCGGCGGCGTTCGTCGTGCGAGAGCGTGGTGAACTCGCCGGTGCTGCCGCCGGGTACGAGCCCGGCGACGCCGGCGTCGATCAGCCGGCCGATGTTGGCGGCGAGCGCGTCGGTGTCGATCGCCGCGCCGTCGTCGGTGAAGGGCGTGATGAGCGCGGGCAGCACTCCGTGGAAGGGCTCAGACATGGGCGGCCTCTCGGATTCGGGCGTCGACGTGCTCGGCAGCCGCGAGCCCGGTGCGGGCGGCGGCCTCGAGGTTCCCCAGCTCGGCGAAGTAGTCGCCCGCCAGGTGCAGGTTCTGATGCGCGCCGTGCGGACCCTCGAGCTGCGCCTGCAGGCGGCCGCGTCCCGGACGCGCGTAGACGTTGCCGAGCTCCCAGCGGTGCACGGTGGCGCCGGCGACGACGCCGCGCGTCTGGGGGAAGAGCTCGTGCAGGTCGGCGAGGAAGCGCTTGGCGATGAGCTCGTCGGGCTCGCGCATCAGCGCGGCGGCGGCGCGGCCGCCGGCGAAGAGCATGAGGCTGCCGCCGGGGCGCCGCGGGCCGCCGTTGCGCAGGGCGTGGGCCTGGTTGATGAACATGTCGAACACGCGGCCGGGGGTGGCGACGGCGTAGACGTCGTCGTAGGGCATGGCCGCGGCCTCGTTCGTCGCGACCGCGACGGTGAGGAACGCGCCGTACGTCAGCTGCGCCAGCGCGTCGGCGGCCCGCTCGGCCACGCGAGCGATGAGCGGCGCCGCGTGCGGCGCCTGCGCCGCGACGATCACGTGGCGCGCGCGGACCTCCTCGCCGTCGTACTCGACGACGAGGTCGGCGCCGTCGGCGCAGACCGCCCGCACGCGGCACCCCGTGCGGGCACGCTCGCCGAGCTCGCGGCCGAGCGCCGCCGGCAGGCGGCCGGTGCCGCCGAGGAGGTTGCGTGCGATGAGCGAGCCCTTGCCGCCCCACACGAGCGCGAACAGCCCGATCCCGCAGCCCGCCGAGAGCTCGTCGAGCTCCGCGGTGGCGCGGTGGGCCGCGCACGAGAAGATGTCGCGCACGGGGGGCGGCAGCGGGCCGAGGAACTCGCCGAACGTGCGCTCGTCCTCGAAGTCGTGATGCCTGTCGACCCGGTGGTAGCGGGCGACGGCGCGCTGGACGCGGACGCCGGCCCTGGCGAACGAGATCCGGTCGCGCACGGAGAGCGGCAGCCGGAGCGGATAGGTCTCGACGCGCCCGCGGTCCAGGACGGTGGAGCCCACCGCAAGCCCCATCATGCCGCCGGTCACGGGCACGGTCTGAAGGCCGCACTCGTGCGCCATCCCGTCGACGAGCGAGCCGGGGGCGGGGAACAGGTGGGCGCCGTAGTTGAGCCAGTACTCGCCGCGCGGCTCCGAGCGCATGCGCCCGCCGAGGCGATCGCCCGCCTCCAGGAGCAGGATGTCGCGGTGGCGCAGGCGCCACGCCGCCGCGAGCCCAGCGATCCCGCCGCCGACGATGACCACGTCGCGCGTCATGGCCCCGCATCATCGTCAGCCGCGCTGTTCCAAGGTAGGCTTGGCTGCTTGGCGCAACCCAAAGCTGAGCTTTTGTCCCTACAGCAGATCCGCTGCTTCTGCTTGGCGCTGGAGCTCGGCTCTTTCACCGCCGCCGCGGCAGCGCTCGACGTCTCGCAGCCCGCGGTCGCCGAGCAGATCCGCAAGCTCGAGGGCGCGCTCGGCGCCGACCTCTTCGTGCGCGCCGGCCGCGGCGTGGTGGCGACCGAGGCCGGCCGCGCGTTCGCCGAGCACGCCGCGCGCAGCCTGCGCGCCGTCGAGGACGCCGCCGACAGCGTCAACGAGCTCACCGAGCTCCAGACCGGCACCGTCGCCATCGGCGTCTTCGGCGGTCCCTCGGCGTGGCGGCTCGACCAGCTCGTCGCCGCCTTCCTGCGCAAGCACCCGCACGTCTCCGTCC
>DATBKW010000240.1:0-12280 GCA_036555665.1 Solirubrobacteraceae bacterium
GTCCACCTCTTCTACCTGATCGGCTTTCAGAACCGGCTGCTGGTCGTCATCCGCTGGTCCTTCAGCTTCTTCACGCACGGTCGCGGCGCGCGGCTGATCGCGCACGAGGACGCCGAGCCGGAGCAGGCATGACGCGTGGTCAGCCCACCACCGTGCGGCTCTGCTCGCGCATGAACTGCGGCAGGTAGTAGGGGCCCAGGCCGCCCTTGCCCGTCGAGCCGCTGGACTTCCAGCCGCAGAAGGTCTGTGTGCCCGGCCAGGCGCCGGTCGTCGCGCCGGCGCGGCGGTTGACGTAGACGACGCCGGCCTGGATCTCGTCGAGGAAGCGGTCGAGCTCGGCCTGGTCCTCGCTGAAGACGCCGGCGGTGAGCCCGTAGGCGGGCGCGTTGGCCTCGGCCAGCGCCTCGTCGAGCGAGCGCACGCGGGTGACGGTGACGAAGGGCAGGAACAGCTCGTCGCGCTCGAGCGCATGGCTGGCCGGGAGGTCGCTGATCACGGTGGGCGCCACGAAGTGGCCCGGCCGCGCGGGGCGCTCGCCCCCCGCGGCGATGCGGCCGTCGCGCCGCGCCGCCTCCGCCGCGGCCTCGTAGCGCGCGACGCTCGCGGCGTTGACCACCGGCCCGAGGAAGGCGCCGCGGTCGGAGGGGTCGCCGAGCGGCAGCTTCTCGGCCCATGCGGCGAGGCGTTCGACGAAGTCGTCGTGTACGTCGGCGTGGACGATCGCGCGCGAGCAGGCGCTGCACTTCTGGCCCGCCAGGCCGAACGCGGCGCGGGCCACGCCCTCGGCGGCCTTGTCGACGTCGGCGTTGGCGGTGACGATCGCCGGGTTCTTGCCGCCCATCTCGGTGAGCGCGGGGCGCGCGTACGCGCCCTCCTGCAGCTTGCGCGCGATCTCGCGCCCGACGGCGGCCGACCCCGTGAAGGCGACGCCGTCGACGCGCGCGTCGACAAGCGCGCGGCCGGTGGCCTCGCCCCCGTGGACGAGGTTGAAGACACCGGGCGGCAGGTCGGCCGCGCTGGCGATCTCGGCGAGCAGCGCCCCGGTCCACGGCGTCTCCTCGGAGGGCTTGAAGACGACCGTGTTGCCGGCGATCAGCGCCGAGCTCGCCATCCCGATCGAGAGCGCGGCCGGGAAGTTGAAGGGCGCAATCACCGCGAAGACGCCGTACGGGCGCAGCACGTCGGTGTTGCGCTCGCCATCGACGAAGCTCTGAAGCGGCGTGACGTAGCCGTCGTTGTGCTCCATGTGATCGGCGTAGGTCGTGATGAGGTCGACGGCCTCCTGGACCTCGACGATCGACTCGGTGCGCGACTTGCCGGTCTCGAGGCTGGCGACCGCGGCCAGCTCGAGGTGCCGGTCGGAGATGCCGGCCGCCATCGCGCGCAGCAGCGCGCAGCGCTGGGTCCACGACGTCCGCCGCCAGTGGCCGGCCGCGGACCGGGCGGCCTGGACCGCGCGCTCCACGAGGGCGGGCGTGGCCTCGAAGGCGCGGCTGGCGACCGCGTCGTCGGTGCACGGGTCGGTGCGCGCGAACGGCGCGCCCTCGGCGATCTCCTGGCCCGCGATGACGTGTGGCAGCGGCTCGTCGCCGCCCGCCGCGCGCGCCTGCGCCAGGCGCGCCTCGAACTCCTCGTCGGTCTCGGTGCCGAGGCCGCCGCTGGTGTAGGTCAGCCGCGTGCTCATGGGTTGCGACCGTATACGGTCGTGCGCCTTGGCCGTCCGCACCGACTTCCCGCATCGAGTCCAGCGCATCGACCACACCTGGATCCCGCTCTCCGACGGCACGCGCCTGGCCGCACGCATGTGGCTCCCGCAGGACGCCGGGCCCGTGCCGGCGATCCTCGAGTACCTGCCCTACCGCAAGGGCGACGCGTTCGCGCGGCGCGACTCCCACCACCACCCCTACTTCGCCGGCTTCGGCTACGCCGGCGTGCGCGTCGACCTGCGCGGCACGGGTGACTCCGACGGCATCCTGCTCGACGAGTACCTGCCCCAGGAGCAGGACGACGCGCTCGAGGTCATCGCGTGGCTGGCCGAGCAGCCGTGGTGCAGCGGCGCCGTCGGCATGATCGGCATCTCCTGGGGCGGCTTCAACGGCCTGCAGGTCGCGGCGCGCCGCCCGCCGGCGCTCAAGGCCGTCATCTCGATGTGCGCCTCCGACGACCGCTACGCCGACGACGTGCACTACGTCGGCGGCTGCCTGCTGGCCGTCGACATGCTGCCGTGGGCGGCGACGATGCTCACCGGCAATGCGCTTCCGCCCGACCCGCAGGCCGTGGGCGACGGCTGGCGCGCGACCTGGCTCGACCGCCTCGACCGCACCCCGTCGTTCATCGAGCCGTGGCTGAGCCACCAGCGCCGCGACGACTATTGGCGCCAGGGCTCGGTCTGCGAGGACTACGCGGCGATCGAGGCGCCGGTCTACGCCGTCGGCGGGTGGGCCGACGGCTACAGCAACGCGGTTCCGCGGCTGGTCGAAGGCCTGCCCGGGCCGTGCAAGGGCCTCATCGGCCCGTGGTCGCACGCCTTCCCCCAGGACGGCCAGCCCGGCCCGTCGATCGGCTTCCTGCAGGAGTGCGTGCGATGGTTCGACCAGCACCTGAAGGGCATCGAGACGGGGATCATGGACGAGCCGCGGCTGCGCGCGTGGATCCAGGAGCCCGTCGCGCCCGCCACCCACCACGCCGAACGCCGCGGCCGCTGGGTCACGTGGACGCCGACGCGGCCGTGGACGTGGGACTTCTCGCCGCCGGCGCCCGCCACGCACCACAGCGTCGAGTCGACCGGGCTCGACGCGGGCGCCTGGTGCGCCGACGGCGGCGAGGGCGACTGGCCCGGCGACCAGCGCGAGGAGGACGAGCGGTCGCTGACCTTCACGTCCGAGCCGCTCGACGAGGACGTCGAGATCCTCGGGTTCGCCGAGGTCGACCTCACGCTCGAGGTCGACCGTCCGGCCGCGTTCGTGGCGGTGCGCTTGTGCGACGTGGCGCCCGACGGCAGCTCGCTGCTCATCACGCGTGGCGTGCTGAACCTGGCGCGGGCGCGGCCGCCCGTGCGCCTCGACGCGATCGGCCAGCGCGTGCCCACGGGCCATCGACTGCGCGTGGCCGTCAGCACGTCGTATTGGCCCTGGGTCTGGCCGTCGCCCGAGCCCGTGACGCTCACGCTCCACGCCGGCAGGCTGACGCTGCCCACGCGCGCGCCGCAGGTCGAGGCGCAGCCGGACTTCGGCCCGCCCGAGTGGGCCGCCCCGCTCGAGGTCCAGACGATCACGGCCGGCCACACCACGCGCACCCGCAGCGAGGACGACGGCGCGCACGAAGTGCGTTTCGAGTGGGACGTCGGCGGCCACCGCCGGCTCGTCGACAGCGGCATCGAGATGGACGACACCCACGTCAGCACCTACCGGATCGACGACGGCGATCAGCTGTCGGCGAGCGTGCGGGTGCAGTGCTCGTCGGCGCTCGGACGCGGCGCGTGGCGCACGCGGGTGGAGACCGACAGCCGGATGACCGCCACGGCCACGGAGTTCCTGGTCGAGCAGCGCCTGGACGCCTACGAGGGCGACGAGCCGATCCGCTCGCGCTCGTGGACGCTGCGCTTCCCGCGCGACGGCGTCTGAAGGCCGTCGGCCACCCACTGCTGGAACGCGGCGATGAGATCCTCGCTGGGCAGCAGCAGCTCGCCGTGGTCGAGCACGCCCGCGGCCATGCCGCGCTGCACCGACTCCACCAGCACGCGGTCCTCGGCGCCCACCTCGTCGTCGAGCGCCATGAAGTCGGCGATCCAGTCGGGGTCCTCGCCGGCGGCGAAGAAGTAGTCGAGCACGCCGTGGGTGCGCCCCGGCGCGACCGGCATCAGCGGCCCGATCGACAGGTTCGGCCGGCCCGGCATGACGTTGACCTTCAGCGCCGGCCAGACGAGGTGGAACTGCCCGTCGATACCGTCGGCGTCGTAGCGCGGCCCGCGCGGCCGGGCGCGCACGCGCGCGTAGTGGCTGGCGAAGGTCGGGTGGCGCTCGAGGCGGTAGGCCGCGTGGTCGACGTCGATGAGGTCGGCGAAGCCCGGGTGCGCGACGGCGCAGTGGTAGCACTCCAGGAAGTTCTCGACGAGGACCTTCCAGTTGGCCTCGAGCACGTACTCCGAGCGATGGTGGAAGACCAGCGCGTCGACGTCGAGGCCGCCGTCGGCCACGATCGCCGGCAGGTCGCCGAGCGTGTCGGCCAAGGGCGGCGCGTCGGCGTCGGGATGGACGAAGACGAACGGGCCCCAGGTGTCGACCGCGGCGGCGCGCAGGCCGAGGGCGGCGCGATCCAGGGTGCCGTCCGCGCGCGGCGCGGCGCGCAGCGCGCCGTCGAGGCCGTAGGTCCACGCGTGGTAGTGGCACTGCAGCGTCGCGCAGCGCCCGGCGCCCGACATGACCTCGGCGCCGCGGTGGCGGCAGACGTTGACGAGCGCCCGCAGCGCGCCCCCGCGATCGCGCACGACGACGATCGGCACGTTGCCCGCGCGGCAAGTGAAGTACGAGCCCGGCTCGGCGATCGGCCGCGCGTGGCCGGCGTACTGCCAGGCGCCGGCGAACAGCCGCTCGCGCTCCTGTGCGAGCACGTCGGGATCGGTGTACCAGCGGTAGGGGAGCGTCGCGGTCATGCCGGAACGGGCGCGTCGGCGACCGCGTGGCAGGCCACGACCTGGTTGGAGCCCGGCACCGGCGCAAGGGCGAGATCCTCGCCGCGGCAGCGCTCCTCGATGCCCAGCCGCGCGGCCTCGCCGGAGGCGACCAGCGGGCAGCGCGGATGAAAGCGACAGCCGGCGGGGATGCGCGTCGGGTCGGGCGCCTCGCCGGCGAGGATCTGCGGCTCGACGTCGGCGATCTCCGGCACGACCGACAGCAGCGCGCGCGTGTAGGGGTGGTGCGCGTGGGTCAGCAGCTCCTCGGTCGGGCCCTGCTCGACGATCCGTCCCAGATACATGACGGCGACGCGGTCGGCGACGTTCCACGCCAACCCGAGGTCGTGGGTGACCACGAGGATGCCGATATCGGTCTCGCGCACGAGGCGCAGCATCAGCGCGAGGATCTCGCCGCGCACCGAGGCGTCGAGGCTCGACACCGGCTCGTCGGCCACGAGCAGGCTCGGGTTCAGCGCCATCGCGCCGGCGATGATCACGCGCTGGCGCTGGCCGCCGGAGATCTCGTAGGGATAGCGGGCGAAGAAACGCTCGGGCGGCCGCAGCCCGGCGCGCGACAGCGCCTGCGCGACGAGCTCCTCCTCGTTGCCGGGCACGCGCTGGATGCGCACGCCCTCGGCCACCGCCTCGTAGATCGTCTGGCGCGCGTTGAGGGCGCCGGTCGGGTCCTGGAAGACCATCTGCACCGACCGTCGATACTCGCGCAGCGCCTTGCGGCTGCGCGGCAGGGCGCTGCCGCGCAGGCGCACCTCGCCGGACACCGGTGTCTGCAGCCCGACGATGGTCCGCGCCAGCGTCGTCTTCCCGCAGCCCGACTCGCCGACGAGCGCGACGATCTCGCCGCTGCGCATGGTCAGGTCGACGCCGTCGACCGCCCGCGCCACCCCGTGACGGCCGCGGAACTCGACGTGCACGTCGCTGACCTCGAGCAGCGGCGCGTCTTTCATCGCGGTGCTCCGGGGACGTGGATGCACGCCGCCCGCCTGCTCGGTCCCGCCGGCCACAGCTCGACGTCCGCCGACGTGCAGGCCTCTTCGGCCTCGGGGCAGCGGGGGTGGAACGGGCAGCCGCTGGGCAGCTCGCGCGGGTCGGGCGGATCGCCGGCCAGGCCCGACGGGTTCATGCGGAAGGCCGGATCGCCGATGACCGGGAAGGCGCCGGCGAGCGCCCGCGTGTAGGGGTGCGCGGGCACGTCGAAGACCTCGTGGCTGGGGCCCTCCTCGACGATCCGCCCGGCGTACATGACCGCGATCCTCTTGCACACGGCGGCCAGCGTCGAGAGATCGTGGGTGATGAAGATGACGGCCAGCCCGAGCCGCTGCTGGAGGTCGTCGAGCAGCCGCAGGACCTGCGCCTGCACCATGACGTCGAGCGCCGTCGTCGGCTCGTCGGCGATCAGCAGCCGAGGCTCGCACGCCAGCGCGAGGCCGATGAGCACGCGCTGGCGCTGGCCGCCGGAGAGCTGATGGGGGTAGTCCTGCGCGCGGCGCGCCGGGATGCCGACGAGCTCGAGCAGCTCGCCGACGCGCTTGGACACCGCCCCGCCGCGCGTCCCCGGCGAGTGCAGGCTGATCGCCTCGCCGATCTGGCGGCCGATGCGCTGGACGGGGTTGAGCGTGTGCAGCGCGCCCTGGAAGACGATCGCCAGCTCGGTCCAGCGCACGGCGCGCAGGCGGCCAGGCTTCATGGTCAGCACGTCCTCGCCGTCGAGCAGGACCGTGCCGGTCACCTGCGTCCCGCGCGGCAGCAGGCGCAGCAGCGCGCCCGCCAGCGACGACTTGCCGCAGCCCGACTCGCCGGCGAGGCCGAGCGTCTCGCCGACCGCCAGGTCGAAGTTGACGCCGCGCACCGCCGGGATCGCCCCGGCGCGCACGCCGTAGGTGACGTGCAGGTCGCGGACCTGCAGGAGCGGCGCGGCGGCGGGTTCGGCGGCGGCGCTCATTCCCGGCGGTCGCGCAGCCGCGGATCGAGGACCTCTTCGAGCGCCTGCCCGCACAGCGTGAAGGCCAGCACGACGAGCAGGATCCCGACGCCCGGCGGCACGTAGTACCACCACGCCTGCTGGGTCAGCGCGCCGGCCTCGAAGCTCTCCTGCAGCATCTTGCCCCACGACGCGCGCGACGGGTCGCCGAGCCCGAGGAAGGACAGCGTCGTCTCCGAGAGGATCGCGACCGGCACGGTCAGGGTCGTGTTGGCGATGATCAGCCCCGAGACATTGGGCAGGATGTGGCGGGTCATGAGGTGCCACTCCGAGGCGCCGAGCGCGCGGCTGCGATCGACGTAGAGGCGCTCCTTCATGGTCAGCACCTGCGCGCGGATCAGCCGGGCCGGGAACGGCCAGGACGTGATCCCGATGACGAGGATGATGTTCTGGATCGAGGGCCCGAGGATCGCCGCGAGCACGATCGCCAGCGGCAGGAACGGGATGACGAGAAACCACTCGGTCAGGCGCATGAGGATCGACTCGGTCCAGCCGCCGAAGAAACCGGCCGTGATGCCCACGACCGAGCCGATCAGCATCGCCAGCACGGTCGCCGCGAGCCCGACGAGCAGGCTGATGCGCGCGCCCCAGATGACCTGGGTCATCACGCTGCGCCCGAGGTGATCGGTCCCCAGCGGGTGGAACTTGGCCGGGTTGGCCCACGCCGGGTTGTTCACCGTGTTGACCGCGTGCAGGCCCGCCGGATCGGCCAGCAGCGGCGCGGCGATCGCCATGAGCACGATCAGGACAAGGAGCACGAGCCCGACCATGCCGGGCGTGTTGCGCCGGTACTCGCGCCAGCCGCTGCCCAGCGCGCGCCGCCGTCGCAACCAGGTGATCCGTCGGGCGGAGGGTGCCGCGACGGCGCTCATGACGTGCGCACCCGCGGGTCGAGGTAGCCGTAGAGCAGGTCGGCGAACAGGTTGGCGGCGATCACCGCGGCGCTGAAGACGAGGAACAGGCCCTGGAGCATCGGCAGGTCGGGGCCCTGCAGCGCGTCGTAGGTGGCCAGGCCGAGGCCCGGCCAGGAGAAGATCGCCTCGACCGCGATCGCCCCAGACAGGACGAAGCCGAAGTTGATCGAGATCAGGGTGATGACCGGCAGCAGCGCGTTGGGCACCGCGTGGCGCTTGCGCACGAGCGCGTCGCGCAGGCCCTTGGCGCGGGCGAGGACCAGGTAGTCCTCGCGCATCGTCTCCAGCAGCGAGGAGCGCATGACCAGCGCGTACTCGCCGAGGTAGGCGAGGGTCAGCGTCAGCGCGGGCAGGAACATGTGCTTGGCCTGGTCGGCGACCTTCGCCAGGCCCGTGGCGTCGGAATTGGGATCGACGATCCCGCCGACCGGGAACCAGCCCAGCTCGACCGCGAAGGCGGTCAGCAGGAGCATCCCCAGCCAGAAGTCCGGCATGGCGTACGTCGTCATCGTGAACGACGTGACCGCGTAGTCGGTCTTCGTGCGTCTTCGCCAAGCGGCCGCGATGCCGAGCATCACGCCGAAGATCGTCGACAGCAACGTCGATACGCCCACCAGCGCGATCGTCGGGCCCGCCTTGTCCCAGATCTCCGACGCGACCGGCTGGTTGTTGGTGTACGTGCGGCCGAGGTTGAACTGCGCCGTCTGCTGCACGTAGCGCACGAACTGCTCGCCCGTCGAGCCGTCGAGGCCGAACTGCTTGGTCAGCGCGGCGCGCTGGCTCTGGCTGAGGTTGCGCCCGCGGAACAGGTTGGCGACGGGATCGCCTTCGACGACCCGGAACAAGAAGAAGTTGAAGGCGATGACGAACAGCAGGGTCGCGAGCGACCCGAGGACCTTGCCGCTGACGTAGCGCGCACTCACTCGCGCTCGTCGGCGGTGCGCCGGCGCATGAGCCAGAAGGCGCCGCCGCCGAGCACCACCACCGCCACGACGATGATCGCGATGAGGCCGCCGCTGCCACCGCCGCTGTCACCGCTGTCCCCGCCCGTGGCGCTCGCGGTGACCGGCTTGAGGCTCGCGTACGTCGGCGACGTGTTCGAGAAGATCACCGGCCCGGTCCCCTCGGGCTGGCGGATCCAGCCGGTGAACTTGTTCTTGCGATAGGCCTGCAGGTCGGGGTAGGTGTAGAGCACGTCGTAGACGGCCGAGTCATAGAAGCGCGTGAGCATCTGATGGACGATGTCCATGCGCTTGGCCCTGTCGCGCTCGACCTTCTGCTGCTTGTAGAGCGCGTCGTACGTGTGGTCGCACCAGTTCGCGTCGTTGTAGTAGTTGGTCGGGTCCTTGGGGTCCTGGCTGACCTGGTCGCAGGTGAAGTACGACAGCATCGGGTCGGGGTCGACGAAGGGGGTCCAGCCCCACACGAAGAGGTCGTAGTCGCCCTTGCCGATGACCTCGGTCAGCTGGCTGTCGTTGTAGACCTTCTGCGTGGTGGCGATCCCGATCTGGCGCAGCCAGCCGCTGATCAGCTCCGCGGTGGGCTCGCCCGCATCGCCCTCGCTGCGCACGCCGTAGCGGAACTTCAGCGCGCGCCCGCCGCCGGGCATCTCGCGAATCCCGTCGCCGTTGGTGTCCTTGTAGCCCGCCTGGTCGAGGATCTGGTTGGCCTTGGCGATGTCGAAGTCGAAGCGCTGGCCGTCCGGGATCTTCGGCGACCACGACGTGTCCGGCGACACGCTGAGCGTGTCGGCGGGCGTTCCGAGGCCGGAGAGCACGCGCTTGACGATCGTCTGTTTGTCGATCGCGTGGGCGATCGCCTGGCGCACGCGCGGATCGAGTAGCGCCGGGTGCGGTTTCTTCAGGCCCGCACCGCCGTTGATCGCGAACTCCTCCATCGCGCCCTGGTTGCCCTGAACGGTGACGATGTCGGGGTCCTTCTGGAGCTGGTGGAAGGCGGTGCCGGGCACGTCCTCGGCCGCGTCGATCTCGCCGCGCTTGAGGGCGGCGACCATCGCGTCCGGGTTGTCGAACACGCGCAGGACGACGCTCGAGATCGGTGACTTGCCGCCGAAGTAGTACGGGTTGGCCTTGAAGCGCGCGAACTGCCCCTTCTCGAAGTGCTCGAGGACGAACGGGCCCGAGCCGACGCCGTCCAGTGCGTCGTACTTGGTGATCGCCTTGGCGTCCTGCTTCTCCCAGATGTGCTTGGGCAGGATGTAGACGTCCATCGTCGGCAGCTTCGGGTCGGTCACCTTCGAGTGGATGACCACCGTGTTCGGGTCGGGCGCCGTGGCGGTGAGGTTCTGGACGACCGACGTGTAGTTCAGCCACTCCTCCTTACGCGCCCGGTTGACCGTGTACGCGATGTCCTCGGAGGTCAGCGGCTGGCCGTCGGACCACTTGAGGTTCGGGCGCAGCGTGTAGGTCCAGGTCTTGCCGTCCGCCGAGCCCTTCCACGACTTGGCCAGGCCGGGGATCGTCGAGAAGTCCTTCGGCGACTTGTCGGTCAGCGTCGCGTACTGGATGTTCCACGCCTCGTACGCGGGCACCGTCACCCCGACGATCGGGTTCATGCTGTCGATGCCCTGCGTGTCGCCGACGTTGAACGCGACCGGTTTGCCTTCCTCGCTTCCGGCCGACGCTGCCACTGCGCCGACCAACGCAAGCACGGCCACCGCGGCGGCCATCGTCCGTCCCATGCTCCTCACCCTCGCCCTCCTCCTCGTCTCCCCAGGCAAGCGCGGACTATCTCAGGGTCACTGGTCGAGTGCCAAGTGGCTACATGAGGTGCCAATCGAGGAACCGCTCCAGCCGTCGGTAGAAGTGCAGCTGCGGGCCGGCGCGCAACAGCCCGTGCGCCTCGGTCGGATAGGTGACGTATTCGAAGGTCTTGCCCAGGCGTCGCAGGCGCGCCACGAGCTGTTCGGACTGCGCGGGAGCCACGCGCTTGTCGAGCCCGCCATGGGCGATCAGCAACGGCACCTGAACGTTCTCCAGGCGGTGGTAGGGCGAGCCGGCGCGGTACGCCTCGCGCGCGGTCGACGGGTGGCCCATCATCCGCTCGAGGTCCTGGACGCCCTCGCGGTCGCCCTGGGCCCAGGAGGTCAGGATGTCGCAGTCGCCGTACTTGCACGCCGCGCAGCGGAAGCGGTGCTCCGGGTCGTCGGTCACCGACAGCAGCGCCATGTACGAGCCGTAGCTGGCGCCGAAGATCGCCAAGCGGTCGCCGTCGACCCAGTCCAGCGCGCGAAGGTAGTCGGCGGCCGCGAGGCAGTCGCGCGTGTCGTCGACGCCCCACACGCCGTGATTGGCGCGCTCGAAGTCGCGCCCGTAGCCGGTCGAGCCGCGGAAGTTGACGGCCAGCCAGCCGTAGCCCTTGGCGACGAAGTACTGCGCGTAGGCATCCCAGTCGTCGATGTTGGCATCGGTCGGTCCGCCGTGGGGATAGACGACCGCGGGCGCTGGCCGGTCCGAGGAAACGTTTTCAGGACGGCGCAGAAACGCCGGTATTTCCAGGCCATCGTGCGCTGAGAACGTGATCTCCTCCAGCTTGGCATAGGGAGCGCCGCGCAGGCTGCGCGGCGCCGGTGCGTGCACCGCGCGGGCGCCGGCCACGCGCAGCTCGTGCGGCGTCGCGTGGTCCTCATAAGCCCCGACGATCGCCCCCGACGGCGTCCGGTGCGGCGCGCTCCACGCGCCGCCCTCGGCGATGACGTCGACCTCGCCGGTCGCCACGTCGACGACCACGACGTCGAAGCGGTTGCGCCGCCCGCGCACCGCCAGCACGCGCGTCCCGTCGGGGTGCCAGGCGATCTCCGAGTGGTCGGCGCCGGCGCTCGTGAGCTGCCGGTCCGAACGGCCGGCGCCCGCACCGGTGGCCGCGCCGTCTCCCACGCTCGCGGCCTCGCCGTCCGCTGCGCTCGCGGCTTCGCCCTCCCCCGCTCCCACGAGGTGCAGCTCATAGAACCCGCTGCGCTCGGAGGCGTACGCGAGCGTGGCGCCGTCGGGCGACCACGCCGGGCCGCGGTCGTGCATGCGCGGCGTGCCGGTCAGCGCCCGCACGCCGCCGCTCTCCAGCGACGCCACGCGGATCTCGCTGCGATTGAGATCGGCGCGCGGGGTGAAGGTGTAGGCGACCTCGGTGCCGTCGGGCCCGACGGCCGGCTCCCCCTCGTCCCCGTACGCATCGAGGTCGCCGTGCGCGACGGCCAGCCGCCGCGGCCACGGGTCGGCGACCTCGACCACGGCCAGGCGTGTCGTGTCCGCGCGCTCGACGGCGACGACCAGCCGGTCGTCGTCGATCCACACGGCGCCAGCGCCGGTCACCAGCCGCCGCGGCGGCCCGCCGGCGGTGGGGACCAGGCAGACGTACCCGTCGTCGGTGTAGGCGACCGTCGAGCCGTCCGGTGACAGCCGGGGCGGGTCGTCGTCCCAGTAGGGCACCGGCTCGCGCCCGGTGGTGAGCCGCTGCGGCGGGCCGCCGCCGTCGAGCTCGAGCAGCCAGACGTCCGAGCAGTCGTCGCCGTCCTGGATGAAGACGGCAAGGTTGCCCCGCACGGTCAGCGAGTGCGGGCGCGGCGTGCGCGCGATCGTCTCCAGGCGCCAGTGCGGCGGTGGGGCGAGGTCCTTGCGCGGCTGCGCGGGCACGCCCTCGTGCTCGTCCTTGCCCACCCAGATCGACTCACTCACCCGC
>DATBKW010000241.1:0-3369 GCA_036555665.1 Solirubrobacteraceae bacterium
CCCCCGCAGCCCCGGACGAGGAGGAGCCGTGTTCGTCAACACGATGCCGCGCTACGAGATCCTCAGCGAGGACGCGATGGCCGTCCTCGACCGCGGCTGGCGGCGCATCGTCACCGAGATCGGGATCGAGTTCCTGCTCGATGAGGCGGTCGAGGAGTTCCGCGCGGCCGGCCAGCAGGTCGACGGCCAGAAGGTGATCCTCGACCCCGAGTTCGTGCTCGAGCAGGTGGCCAAGGCGCCGCGCGAGTTCGACCTGCAGGCGCGCAATCCGGAGCGCTCGATCCATGTCGGCGGTCAGAACATGGCCTTCGCCTCGGTCTACGGCTGCCCGTTCGTGCGCGAGGGCGACGGGCGCCGCGAGGCGACCATGGACGATTTCGAGAACCTCGTGCGCCTGTCGCAGGCCTTCCCCGAGCTCGACTCGCCGGGCGGCACGATCTGCGAGCCCAACGACCGGCCGCTGGACTCGCGCCACCTCGACATGGTCTATGCGCTGCAGACGCTGTCCGACAAGCCGTACATGGGCTCGGTCACCTCGGGCCCGAACGCGCGCGACACGATCGCTATGGGGGAGATCCTCTTCGGCGGGCGCGAGGCGATCGAGGCCACGCCGGCGTCGATCTCGCTGATCAACGTCAACTCGCCGCTGCGCTACGACGACCGCATGCTCAGCGCGCTGGTCGAGTACGCGCGCGCCAACCAGGCGCTGATCATCACGCCCTTCCTGCTCATGGGCGCGATGTCGCCGGTCGCGATCCCGGCCACGCTGGCCCAGCAGATGGCCGAGGCGCTCGCGGGCATCGCGCTCACCCAGCTCATCCGGCCGGGCTGCCCGGTCGTGTTCGGCTCGTTTCTGTCGAACACCGACATGCAGTCCGGCTCGCCGTCGTTCGGTACGCCCGAGTCGGCGATCGGGTTGTTCTGTACCGGCCAGATCGCGCGCTCGTTCGGGCTGCCGTGGCGGTCCGGTGGGGGCCTGAACTCCAGCCAGACCGTCGACGCCCAGGCCGCCTACGAGTCGCTGATGACGATGCTGCCGACCTTCCTGGCCGGTGCCAACTTCGTCATGCACTCGGCCGGCTGGCTCGAGGCCGGCCTGGTCTCCTGCTACGAGAAGTTCATCGTCGACATCGAGATCCTGCGCCAACTCAAGCACGAGTTCACGCCGCTCGAGATCGACGAGGCAAGCCTCGCCTTCGGGGCCCACGAGGAGGTCGGCCCGGGCGGGCACTTCCTCGGCGCCGCCCACACGCTCGAACGCTTCCGCGAGTGCTTCTACCGGCCGCTGTTGTCCTCGACGGAGAACTTCGAGCGCTGGCAGCGCAACGGCGGGCTCGACGCCACGGCGCGCGCGGGCAACATCTGGCGGCGCACGCTGGAGGAGTACGAGCAGCCGGCCATGGATGAGGCGATCCGCGCCGAGCTGGCGGAGTACGTCGATCGCCGTCGGATCGAGCTGGGAGACTGACGCGCATGCTTCGTCGCGCGCTGGTTCTCCCGCTCGCCCTTGCCATCGCCGCCTGTCTCGTGGTGCCCGCGCTCGCCGCGCCGCAGCTCGCGCCGGGCACCATCAACCTCAGCGGCACGCCGACCGGCAGCGGCACGCTCGAGAAGGACGTCGCGGCCAACTTCTTCCTTACCAAGCGCGTGCTGGGCAAGCAGGTCCGCGTGACGATCGACGGCCACAGCACCACCGTCCGCCACGTCGGCGCCAAGACGAAGTTCTACGTGGCCAAGCTGCCCAGCTCGATCAAGCTGCACTTCGGCAAGCGCTACCGCGTCGTCATCCGCGCCTGCGACAAGACCGGCTGCTCGCGCACGGTGCGCGACAAGACCCTCCCGAAGCCCAGTCTCTAGTGGGCCCTCTCGCAACGTTCCACCGGAAATCCCGGGCGCCGATCACCGCCACGCGGCGTCCTCGACCCTCGAAATACCTCCGGTGTTCCTTCGGGACCAACGGCTTCGCCGTCGGTGCCCCGTCGTTGCCTGGCGCCGCCGGCATCCCGGGCTTCCCGGCGCAACGTCACGAGAAGACCACTAGGCAGCTTCGACGTCCGCGTCGATGGCGATCGCGCCGCGCGCCTTGGCGACCGACACGCGGTGGTGGCCGTCGCGCACGGCGTACCCGTCGCCGACGCGCACCACCGAGATCGGCGGCAGCACCGCTCCGCGCTCCTCGGCGAGCCACACTCGCTCCCAGCGCGTGCGCGCCGGCGCGGCGGGGCGGAAGCCGCGGTCGAACTGCTCCGCGCGGCTGGGCTCGAGCGTCGCGTCGATCTTCTCGATCGGGATCTCGCGGATGCCCCGTGCGACCTGCGCGCCGGAGCGGCGCAGCCGGCGCTCGTCGTAGACCGCCAGGCGCCCGCACTCGGCTGGCTGGCGGCGCAGCCTGCGCGCGATCGCGGCGCGGCGGCGGCCGCGGGCGGCGCGGGTGAAGGCCCGCTCCGCGTCGATCGTTCCGGTGCCCGTCATCAGCATGTCGTCCATGCTGGCCTACGACGACACGACCCACATCGGGCAGATGGAGCGACCTCGCGAATCGATCCCTTAGCTCGTAGGAGACGGACCTTAGGCGCGGTACCGTCCGATGGGCGCGCCGACGTACGCGTTCGGCAATGCCGAACAGATGCAGCGCGAGCGCCTGCGTACGCTCGAGACGCTGTTCGATCCGGGCACGATCGCGCACCTACAGGCGTGCGGCGTAGCGCCCGGCTGGCACTGCCTCGAGGTCGGCGCGGGCGGTGGCTCGATCGCCCATTGGCTGGCTGACCGCGTCGGTCCCGACGGCTCGGTCCTCGCCACCGACCTCGACGCGACGGCGCTGCGGGACCTGGCCCGTCCCAACCTCGACGTGCGCGCCCACGACGTGCTGACCGACGAGCTGCCCGCAAGCCGATTCGACCTCATCCACCTGCGTCTCGTCCTGGCGTGGCTGGCCGACCCGGCGGAGGCGCTCCAGCGGCTGATCGCCGCACTGAGACCGGGCGGCTGGCTCGTCGACGAGGAGCTGGACTTCGTGTCGTCCGTGCCCGACCCGCGGACGCCGGGTGCCTCCTTCGAGCGCGTCGTGCGCGCCCACGGCGCCGCGCTCGCCCAGCGCAGCGGGTTCCACTCCGCCTACGGCCGCCGCGTCGCCGGGGACTTCGAGGAGGCGGGGCTGGTCGAGTGCGGCTGCGAAGGCCGCGTGTCGATGTGGCGCGGCGGTCAGGCCGGCGGCCGCATCTGGGCGCTGACGCTTGTCCAGCTGCGCGAGCCGATGATCGCGACCGGGCTGGCCGACGCCGACGACATCGACGCCGTCCTCGAGCTGTGCGGGAACCCGGGCATGAGCGTGATGTCGCCGGTGCTGATGAGCGTCTGGGGCCGGCG
>DATBKW010000242.1:0-4476 GCA_036555665.1 Solirubrobacteraceae bacterium
CTCGACCGCGGCGGGCCGTGAGATCGCCGCCACCATGATCCGGCTGGCCGACTGGGACCAGTCGCGGGCCGCCCGCCGCTCGCGTCAGGCCGTGACCGCCGTGCGCTCGGGCGGCCGGCCGGCCGTCGCCGACCGCGAACAGCTCGCCGAACGCATCACCGCCATGCGCGCATCCGGCATGACCCTGCAAGCGATCGCCGACCAGCTCAACGCCGAGGACGTCCCCACCCTGCGCGGCGGCAAGATGTGGCGCCCGTCGAGCGTCCAGACGGCGTTGGGCTACCGCCGACCCGCCCCGCGCACCGCACGCGAACAGCTCCCACCCCTCGAGCGTCGCGGATAGCAGAAGCCACCATCGATCACGCATAGGCGAAAGGAGGAGGCCCTTCCGTACGCAAAGGAGCTTTGTGGAAAAGTATCATTTGCAGGCAGATCACCGCTCCGTATCGAGCTGGGCGAGTTCACGCGCGCCCGCAGCCAGGCGCGCGCGAACCTCGCCGGCGAGCACGCTCGCGCCGTCGTGGGGCCCGCTGACCTCGCCGAGGTAGTCCGGGCGCTCCCGGGCGAACCGCTCGGCGGTGGCGAGGACGGCGGGCTCGACGGCAATCGGCGAGCCCGTCACGAGCGCCAGCGTCAGGGCATCGCTCGGGCGGGCGTCGACCTCGGTGCCGTCGCCGAGGACGGCCGTCGCGTAGAAGGTGTGCTCGGCCAGCCGGCTGACCCGCACCTCGCGCAGCTCGCCGCCGGCGGCCTGGAGCAGCGCGCCCGCGAAATGGTGGGCGCTCGGGCGCGGGAGCTCGACGTCCTCCAACGCGGCGACCATCGACGCCGCCTCCGGCTCGCCGATCCAGATCGGCAGCTGCCGATCGCCGTCGAGCGCCTCGAGCACGACGATGCGGCGGTCGGGCCGGTCGGCCGGGCGGCGCACGTCGGCGACGCGCATCGGGATGGGTGCTGACATCGGGAACTCCTCTCGGTGGACGTCGGCCAGCTCGCGTCGCAGCGTGGAGCGAGCCTTGTGCAAGCGGGTCTTGACGGCGCCGGGCCGCGTGCCGAGCCGGCCGGCGACCTCGGCGTGCCCGAGGCCGCCGAGGTGAAAGAGCGCAACGGCGGCCCGCTGCCCGGGCGGCAGCGCGGCGATGGCGGCGCGCACGCGTTCGGCGATCTCGGCCGCCGCCACAGCCTCGTCGGGCCCGGGATCGGCGGCGACGGGCTCCGAGCCGTCGGCCCGCCGCCAGCGCGCGCGGTCGCGCAGCGCCCGCCGGCACAGGTTGATGGCGATTCCCGCCAGCCAGGCCGCGAAGCGATCGTCGTCGCGCAGGCGGTCCAGGCCCAGCAGCGCGGCAAGGACGGCCTCCTGGGCGGCGTCGGCGGCCATCTCGGCGTCGCCCGTGATCCGCCGGCAGAGGCCCGAGAGCATGCCGTAGTGGCGCTCCACCAGCGCGGCGAAGGCGCCACGATCCCCGTCGCGCGCGGCGGCCACGAGAACGGCATCGGGCTCGGATCGGGCCATCGCCGTCATAGTGCCGCCGACGGCCGTCAAGGTCACCCTGGCGCTGACGCCGCCCTTATGCCCTCGCTCGTACCGTCGAGCTGCGATGGACGACCTGCGCTTCGGACGCGTGCACGTCGCCGGGGCCGGCGGGCTCCTCGCCGCCGCGGTCATGGCCGAGCTCGAGGCGGCCGGCCATGAGCTGCGCCACGCGACAGCGCCGGTCGACGCCATCGTCGCCTGCCCCGCGCCCGAGCCGACAGGACGCCTGACGCATCGCAGGCTGGCCGCGTATCGCCGCGCCGAAGCGCTGCGCTCGCGAGCGCTCGCGGTTGACGCCGCCACCATCGGCGCACGCCTCGTGCATGTGGGCACCACCTTCGCCTGGGGCGATCACGGAACCAGCTGGATCGACGAGGGCACGCCGCAGCGGCCCGCGCCGCTGGGCGCCGGCGACGCGGACGTCGCCCGCCGCCTGCTGGCGATGCACGACGAGGACGGCCTCGACGTCGTGCTCGTCGCGCTGGGCATCGTCTACGGCCCCGGCGGCCTGGTCGAGCGCGCCCTGCTGGATCGCCGCGCGCGCGTCATCGGCTGGGGCGGCAACTACCTCAGCTGCGTGCACGTCGATGACGCCGCGCGCGCGGTGGCCGCAGCAGTCGAGCGCGGCGCGAGCGGCACGACCTACCTGGCGGCCGACGACGAGCCGATGACCCAGCGCGCGCTGGCCGACGCGATGGCCGACGCCGCCGGGCGCCCGCGGCCGGGGACGGCTTCGGTCGGCGTCGCCGGCGCGCGCGTCGGCTTCCCGCTGGCGCGCTCACTCGCCGCGTCGCAGCGCGTACGCAACGCCCGCGCCAAGGCCGAGCTCGGCTGGGCGCCGCGCTTTCCGACCGTGCGCGACGGGGTCGTCGCGGAGCGCCGGCGCTGATCGTTCCTCGCGGGTGAACGACGTGCCGTCGCACGTCACGCCCCGTGAACATGGTCGCTCTCGGGCTCGCGCTCGGGGCGAGCATCGCGTGGGGAAGCTCTGACTTCCTGGCCGGTCTGGTCGCGCGGCGTTTGCCCGTGCTCACCCTGCTCATCCTGTCCCAGGCCGCGGGCCTGGTCGTGCTGCTGCTCCTGCTGGCCGCGACCGGCGATCCGGTGCCGCCGCCGCAGGCGGCGTTCGCCGCGGCCGGCGCGGGCGTCGCGGAGGTCATCGGCTTCGGCGCCTTCTACACCGGCCTCGCGATCGGCCCGATGAGCGTGGTCGCGCCGCTGGCCTCGCTGGCCGCGATCGTGCCGGTGGTGGTCGGCGTCGCCGGCGGCGAACAGCCCGGCACCGGCACCGCCGTCGGCCTTGCCCTCGCGCTGTCCTGCGGCGCGGTCGTCGCGTTCGAGAGCGACCCGGAGGACCGCAAGCGCCGCCGGGTGGTTCCCGGCGCGGCGATGGCGATCGCCTCGGCGCTGGCCTTCGGCGCGTTCTTCGTGGGCACCGACACGGCCGCCGACAGCGGCGGCGTCGCCTGGGCGGTGGCGGTCAACCGGACCACGTCGTTCATCGCGCTCACGCTGGTGGTGCTCCTCGGCCGCCGCGCGGTGACGTGGGGCGCCGGTGACCTGCGCCCGGCGGCGGCCGTCGGCCTCCTCGACGCCGGGGCCAACGCGCTCTTCGCCCTGGCCCTGACCGAGGGGATGTCGAGCACCGTCTCGGTCGTCGGGTCGCTGTTCCCGGTGACGACGATCATCCTCGGCGCGATCCTGCTGCGCGAGCGTCCGGGCTGGCTGCAGAGCGCCGGCGTCGCCGGCGTGCTGGTGGGCGTGGGCCTCGTGACGGCGTTTGGCGGCGCCTGACATTGGGCGTGGGTCAGCGGCTCGCGACGGCCGCCGCCCGCTCTGCAGCCGCGTGCTTCGTCAGGAACACGGCGATCAGCTCCGCGATCTGCGCCGCATGGGTCGCCAGCGCGAAGTGGCCGGTGTCGAGGAGATGCAGCTCCGCGTCTGGCACGTCGGCCAGGTAGGCGCGAGCTCCGTCGGCGACGAAGTACTGGTCGTTGACGCCCCAGGTGATCAGGGTCGCGGGTTGCTGCTCGCGCAGGTAGGCCTGCCACGCCGGGTACAGGGCGAGGTTGCCCGCGTAGTCGTAGAACAGGTCGAGCATCACCCGATCGCGTCCGGGCAGATCGAGGAAGTGCTGGTCGAATGTCCAGAGGTCCGGGTTGAGGCGCTCCGGGTCGGCGACGCCCTCGACGTATTGCGCGCGCGTCGCGTCAAGCCGGAGGAAGCCGCGCGCTGCCGGCTCGGCGGCCTCGCGATCCTCCCAGTACGGCGCCAGGCCGGCGAGGTTGGGACCGATGCCCACCTCGTACGCGTTGCCGTTCTGGACGATCAGCGCGTCGACGCGCTCGGGGTGACGCGTCGCGAGGCGGAATCCGACGGGCGCGCCGAAGTCGAAGACGTACAGCCCGTAGTGATCGAGGCCGCGAGCATCGACGAAGCCTTCGACGACGTCGGCGAGCCGCTCGAACGTCGTCGTGCCCTCGAGCGGCTCGGTGTAGCCGAAACCGGGGTAGTCGGGCGCGACCAGGTGGTAGCGGTCCGACAGGCGGTCGATCAGCTCCTGGTACTGGCTCGAGGACGTCGGGAACCCGTGCAGCAGGAGCAGCGTCTGCGCTCCCGGGTCGCCGGCCTCGCGGTAGAAGACCTCGACGCCATCGACGTCGAGCCTGCGATATGTGGTCATGGGAGCGAGGGTCCCGGCGGTTGGTTTCAGGGACCTTTCGCGGATCTTTCTGCGTGCTTCACCCCTCGCGACCGAGCAGCGCCGCGTGGACCTCGTGGATGGCCGGGCCGGGCGGGATACCCAGCTCGTCGCGAAGCACCCTGCGGGCGCGCTCGTACACGTGCAGTGCTTCGGCCACGTTGCCGCGCGCGGCAAGCGCCTGCATGAGCAGCCCGTAGCCGGTCTCGCGCAGCGGGTTGTGCTCGATCAGCCGGCGCGC
>DATBKW010000243.1:0-17046 GCA_036555665.1 Solirubrobacteraceae bacterium
GTCCACATGGACCCCGCGGGCGGGGCGTGGGGGGACGTGGTGGCGTGGCTCCGGCGGTTCGAGGGGTGAGGCGAGCGTGTTCTGGCGTCCCGTCCGCGCCTCGCGGTCGTCGGTGAGCCGGCGGACGGCGCGGCGAGGGGAGGGTGGGCCAGGGCGTCCGGGTGGCTCTTCGCATCGAGATGACGATTTGGGCTGTATTTCAGCCCGAAGTGGCCTCTCGATCTCTCGAACGCTTCGGCGGTCGCGCTGATCGCCACCACGCTCGCCTCCCCTTCCCCTCGCCGAGCAGTCCGCGAACGCCGCGACGCACCGCACGATCGGAGCGGAGCGCCACAACAGAAGCACAAGCGCAACCGCCAGCCCGGCCCCCCTCAGCTGATGGGGATGTCCTCCACGTCCGGCTCCGACCCGCGCTCGGGCTCGAGCCGCTCGATCCAGCGGTCGAGGATCGCGCGGACCAGGATGAGCACCTGACGGATCAGGTCGGTCACCTGCTGCTGGAGCTCGGGCGGCACGAGCTCGCGGAGGGAGCCGACGACCGCGACGAGCTGGGCGAGCTCGTCGTTCAGGCCGGGCTGAGGGCCGTCCGTCCGCGGCGCCGACGCCCAGCCCTGCGGCGGGACGCGCGGCTCCTCGCCGGCCAGGCGTGCGGCGGCGTCCTGGGTCGCGCGCAGGCGCTCGCGCAGGTCGGCGAGCGGATCGGTCGCGGGATCCGCGCCCGTGCCCGTCGGGTCAGCCGGCTCGGGCGGGGCCATCGAAGGTCACCTCAAGGCTTCCGTCCTCGAACGCCGCGCCCGCGGGGCGGAAGTCCCCCAGCGCGGGGGGGAGCATCAGCGTGCGCTTGTGGCCGTCGACGCGCACGACGAGCTCGAGGCCGATCTTCTTCAGGGAGATGTCGCCCTTCTCGGCGAAGGGAAGGTCCAGCCGCAACCGCGCTTGGTCGGCGCCCACGACGAGCTCCTGCGTGAGCTGCTCGTGCAGCACGGCGTCCGGCGCACAGTCGTCGAACACGCGAGCGCCCAGGCGGTCGAGCATCGAAGCGCCCACGACCTCCTCGCCGAAGTACGGCGCCCGGAGCACCGGCACGGGGGCAAACGCGGCCTGCACCTCGTCCAGGGCGGAGAGCTGGCGCTCGCGCCAGGCGCCGAAGTACGGCCCGACCTCCTCGGGGAAGACACGGTTGACCACCACCGCGTCGGTCAGATAGCCGTAGAGATTCAGGTAGGTGAACGTCCGCCGCGCCTCGTCGACCACCATGCGCTCGGGCGTCATCACCAGGCGAATCGACACGCTCTCGTTGTCGCGCAGGATCTCGTTCATCGCGATGAGGTTGCGCACGAGCCGGCCGACGTCGTCGAGCACGGCGTCGCTGGGCAGCGAGAGGTCGAGCACGGCGCGCGCGAAGGGCCGCGCCGCGGCCAGGATCTGCGGCGACTGCGGGAACACCTTCTGCAGCCACCAGCGCGCGACGTCGGGGAAGGAGAGCAGCCGCAGCGTCTCGCCGGTCGGCGCGCAGTCCACGATCACGCAGCCGAAGCGGCCCTCCTCGTGGTGGCGCTTGATCTGCAGCAGGCTGAACAGCTCGTCCATCCCCGGCGGGACGGTGAGCTCCTCGGCGCTGATGCGATCCACGCCGCGCTCGAGCAGCAGGTCGCCCAGCCAGTCCTGCACGGCTGCCCAGTTGCGCTCCATCTCGTCCTGCGCGGCGACCTGCTGGGCCCACAGGTGCGGGCCGACCGCGGTCGGCTCGCCGCCGACCTCGGTCTGCAGCGAATCGGCGAGCGAGTGCGCCGGATCGGTCGACAGCACGATCGTGTCGACGCCGCCGGCGGCCACCAGCCGCGCTGTCGCGGCGGCGACCGAGGTCTTGCCGACCCCGCCCTTGCCGGTGTAGAGGATCGTCCGAGGTGCCATGCGGCGCGCGTCAGCGTACGCCAACCGCGATACGACCTGCGACCGCGCCGGCGTTCCCGGCCAGGTCGACCGCCCGCAACCGCACCCCGAGCGCGCCCCGACGCCGCGGGCGGAAGGCGAAGGCATGGCGCCCGTAGCCGAAGCGCGCCGTTCGCGCGTACACCGGCTTGCCGCGCCGCGTCAGCACGAGTGACACGGTCGAGACCTTGTTGACCGTGAACACCACCTTCGACGGCTTCTTCAACCGCGCGCTCGTCGACTGCAGGGCAAGCACGGGCGGCTGGCGCAGGTAGGCGGTGAACTTGTCGGCCTCGACGCAGTAGATCGTCGGGTCGGGCACGCGGCGGCACAGCCCGCGCAGGAAGTCGCGCAGCAGCTTGTGGTAGCCGAGGTCCGACTCCTTGCCGGGCTGGTAGAGCGACCACGCGCCGGTGTCGAAGAGCGGGACCTCGAGCCGCGCCTGGGCCTCGCCGGCGGCGAACAGCGCGCGGCCGTCGGGGTCGTTGGCGAACGCGGCGAAGTCGTAGAGGCCGTTGAGCGCCTGCACGAAGCCGTTGAGGATGTGCAGGCCCGGGTTGAACGAGTACTGCAGGTAGTAGGCGCCCACCGGCGTGTCGACGCGCACGCCCTCGGGCGGCGGCACGCGGAAGATGCCCAGCGCGGCGCGCGCGCCCTCGAAGTAGCGCGGCTCGGCCAGCCGCGCGGCCGCGCGCGACAACGCCTGGATCCCGGTGGCCTGCGACAGGCCGCTGACCCACGGCGGGCGGCCGCCGTCGAAGCTGAACAGCGACTCCCACGCGATCCCGCCCGCGCGCGGGACGGCGAGGCCGAGCGCCTCGTCGAGCAGCGCGCGCAGCTCGGCGTCGCGCGTTTTGGCCTGAAACAGCCCGTTCGCGCGGCCGAAGGTCCCCAGCCACTGGATCTGGATCCCCTGGCCGGGGTAGTACTGCCACACGAGCTGGCTGTCCGTGAACATCACGCGCTGGCCGTAGCGCAGCAGCGGCGAGGACGCCCACCATGTGCGGTTGCGCTTGAGCGTCAGGAACACGGCCGGCGCACGCTGCGCGGTGAGCAGGCCGCTCGCGGCGATCGCCCGCGTGTTGGAGATCACCGCGTCGAGCTGGCGCCGGCGCGTGCCGTGCAGCTTGCGCAGCGTCTTCTTGGCGTCGTCGTAGCCCTGGGCCCAGGCGTCGTGGTGGAGCTGGTCGATGGCGCCCGCGGCGAGCAGCGCATCGAGGGCGGCGGGCACGGTCGGGCCGGCCGGTGCGGCGCTCGCAGCGCCCGGGCAGAGCAGGACCGCGAGCGCCGCCGCGAGCAGGGCTGCGAGCGGCCGGCGCACCGTCGCGATGCTAGCCCTCGGCGTGGACACCGGGGCCGCCAGTAGTCTCCGCCGCTCCCCGTGGACTCTTCCACCGCACCGGCGCAGGCGCGCCGCTTTCTGCTCAGCGGTCAGGGCTGGCCCTACCTGCTCGTGCCGTTCATCCCGATCGCCGTCGTGCTCGAGCTCGCGCACGCCGGGGCGGTGATCATCTTCTTCTCGTCGGCGCTCGGGGTCATCCCCACGGCCGCGCTGATGGGCCGCGCCACCGAGGAGCTTGCCGCCCGCTCCGGGCCGGGGATCGGCGGCCTGCTCAACGTCACCTTCGGCAACGCGCCGGAGCTGATCATCGCGCTGTTTGCGCTCGGCGCAGGCCTGCACGAGGTGGTCAAGGCGTCGATCATCGGCTCGATCATGGGCAACATCCTGCTCGTGCTCGGCGCGGCGATGCTCGTCGGCGGCTGGGGCCGCGATCGCCAGCGCTTCGACCGCACGGCCGCTTCGGCGCAGGCCTCGATGCTGCTGCTCGCCGCGGCCGCGCTGGTCATGCCGGCCATCTACGAGCTGATCAAGGGCCGGGGGCTCCCGCTGCCGGACTCCGAGCGCATCCACTACGACACGACGGTGCAGGGGCTCTCGGCCGCGGTGGCGGTGATCCTGATCCTCTCCTACGTCGCCGGCCTGTGGTTCTCGCTGAAGACGCATCGCGACCTCTTCAACCCGCCCTCAGACATCGACGAGCACCACGAGCCGTGGTCGGTGCGCAAATCGGTGATCGCGCTGGCCATCGCCGGCGTCGCCGTCGGCGGGATGTCGGAGATCCTCGTGGACTCGATCTCCGAGGCGGCCCACACCCTCGGCCTCAGCGAGTTCTTCATCGGCGTGATCGTCGTCGCCATCGTCGGCAACGCCGCCGAGCACTGGGTCGCCGTGCTCGTGGCGCGCAAGGACAAGATGGACCTCGCCGTCAACATCGCGATCGGCTCCAGCGCGCAGATCGCGCTGTTCGTTGCGCCCGTGCTCGTGCTGACGAGCTTCGTGCTCGGCCCGCACCCGATGGCGCTCGTCTTCAACGGCTTCGAGCTGGGTGGGATCCTGCTGGCGATCCTGATCGCCAACCACGTCACCAACGAGGGCGAATCGACGTGGTACGAGGGGCTGCAGCTGCTGGCGGTGTACCTCGTGCTCGGCATCGCCTTCTTCGTGGCCTGACGCGTCCAGACCGAGCGGACGCCGCCTAAGTCTCACCGGGTGCGCGGTCGATTAACCGAGGGTCGGAACCTGAGGCCACCTTGCGGAACGATCAGCTCGTCGCATTGCAGCGCGTCCAGGGGCTGCTCGACGTCACGCGCCTTGTCGGCTCGGACCGCAGCCTCGATTCGGTGCTGTCCGAAATCGCTCGCACGATCTCGGAGTCGCTGGGCTTCGCGGGCGTCGCCTTCAACCTCTACCGCCCCGCGTGGGACGACTTCGTCGTCAGCACCGTGCACGGCAGCGACGCGATGTGCGAGACGCTGCTCGGCGAGACCTATGAGTGGGCCGTCTGGGAGGCCCCGCTCGAGGCGCGCTTCGAGCGCCGCGGCGCCTACTTCGTGCCCGACGGGGCGATCGATTGGGACGCTCCCGAGCTGGGCGCGCGCTACGTCCCGGAGCCAAGCGGCCACAGCGGTGGCGACGCCTGGGTCCCCGGCGACGAGCTGTTCGTGCCCTGCCGGCACTCCGACGGCCACCTGCTCGGCATCGTCTCCGTCGGCGAGCCCGCCTCCGGCCTGCGCCCGTCCGACGACCAGCTCGACCTGCTCGTCGCGATGGTCTCGCTGACGGCGCGCGCGCTGCAGAGCGCTCAGGAGTCGGTCGAGTCCGCGCGCCATCGCGCCGCGCTCGAGCAGCTGCTGCAGATCTCCTCGCGCCTCCCGCGGCACAACTCGATCGACGAGGTCCTGCAGGAGGTCTGCGACGGCGTCGCCGGCGCGCTGGACTTCCAGAGGGTGATGATCGACCTCGTCGAGCCCGACACCGGGCTGCTGCGGCCGCGCGCCGCCACCGGGTGGCCGAGCCTGTCGATGGCGCCCGACTGGCGCATCACGGTCGACGAGATCCGCCCGCTGCTCGACCCTGCCTTCGAGATCGAGGGCTGCTTCCTCGTCCCCCAGGTCGCCGCGCTGGCGCGGACGCCGTACCGCGCGGGGTTCACCTCGACGATGAACGGGCGCGGGTCATCGGCGTGGAACCACCACTGGCTGCTCGTGCCGCTCTACGGCCAGACGGGGGAGATCGTCGGGCGCATCTGGGCCGACGATCCCGCCGACCGCTTGCTGCCGACCGCCTCGCGCCTGCAGGCCCTGCGCGTCTTCGCCAACCAGGCCATGATGGCCGTGATCGCCGCGGGCCACGTCGAGCAGCTGCGCCTGCAGGCTGACCGCGATCCGCTCACCGGCCTGTTCAACCGCCGCGCGTTCGTTCGCGAGCTCGACGCCGAGATCGAGCGCTCGCGCCGCTACGGCCGCCGGCTCGCGCTGGCCATCGGCGACCTCGACGGCTTCAAGGAGATCAACGACTCCGACGGCCATCCGGCGGGCGACCGCGCCCTCGAGCACGTCGCGACGCTGCTCGGCGGCGCCGTGCGCACCAGCGACGCGGTCTTCCGCATCGGCGGCGACGAGTTCGCGCTGCTGCTGCCGGAGACCGGCGCGAGCGAGGCGCGCGAGGTGGCCGAGCGGGTCGCGCAGGCGATCGTCCGCGACACCACGGTGCCCCACGACCTCGCCATCAGCTTCGGCGTCGCGCTGTTCCCCGAGGACGGCGACTCCTCCAAGGCGCTCATCTGGCGCGCCGACAAGGCGCTCTACGAGGCCAAGCGCTCCGAGGGCGACGTGCGCTTCGCCGCCTGAGCCTGCCTACACTCGGGGCATGGCGGACCCCGGGCACGTTGCGATCGGAACCTGGAGCGGGGGGCGCTTCATGCGCTTCGGCGAGGCGATCGACGAGGATCGCCTGGCGGCGCTGCTGCGCCCCGGCGACCGCATCGACACGGTCCTCACGGCCGACGCCTACGGAGCCGGCGAGGCCGATGCGCTGCTCGGGCGCGCGCTGGCCGGCGTTCCTCGGGATGCGTACTGCCTGATCGGGGCGGTGGGGCACGACTTCTACGAAGGCGAGCGCGACGGCGCCAAGGGCTTTCCGCGCTTCACCGACGCGCGCCTGCGCGGCGCCGACCGGTACGGCGCGTACCTGCGCATGGCCACCGAGCGCTCCCTGCAGCGCATCGGCGCCGACGCCTTCGACGTCTTGCTGCTGCACAACCCCGACCGCACCGGCTACACGAGCGAGGCGGTGTGGGGGGGCATGGCGTCGCTTCGCGAGGCCGGCCTGACGCGCCTGCTCGGCGTGGCGCCCGGCCCCGCCAACGGCTTCACGCTGGACGTCATCGACTGCCTGGAGCGCTTCGGCGCGCTCATCGACTGGGCGATGGTGATCCTCAACCCGCTCGAGCCGTGGCCCGGTGAGCTCGTGCTCCCGGCCGCCGAGCGCTACGGGATCGACGTGATCACCCGCGTGGTCGACTATGGCGGCCTCTTCTGGGACGACGTCCTTCCCGGCCACGAGTTCGCTCGTCACGACCATCGCGCCTTCCGTCCCGAGGGGTGGGTGGAGGCCGGCCGCGAGCGCCTGGACCGCATGCGCCCGATCGCGCAGCGCCACGGCCTGACGACGCTGCAGCTCGCCTGCCAGTGGAACCTCGCCCACCCGCGCGTGCGCTGCGCGGCGCCGACGCTGATCGAGGAGCCGGGCGCCGCCAAGCCGATCGAGGCCAAGCGCGCCGAGCTCGCCGCGGTGCCCCGCGAGGTCGTCCTCGGCGAGGACGAGGTCGCCGAGATCCGCGCCATCGGCGACAACACCGGCTGCATGGAGCTCAAGGGCGCGTCGTCGCGCTTCGCGGGCGAGCCCCAGCCCGACCGCTGGCCGCTGACCGGCGAGCTGCGTGAGCTGGCCGCGCGCTGGGCGATCGAGCCCGACCGCGACCTGGTGCCCGCCGGCTAGGCCCGCTGCTAGTAGTCGTCCTCGTCCTCGTCGGGCTCGAGCTCGTCGAGCTCGTCCGGGTCGTCCTCGGTGGCGGCGACCGCGCCGGTCGGCCCCGGATGGAAGCGGACCTCGAAGCGCTCGATCAGCTCGTCGCGGGCGCGTTCGTCGATGGGGACGTCGTCGCCGATGAGGACCCAGCCCTCGTTCTCGTCCTCCTCGAACAGCTCCGGGTCGACCTCGGGCGCGTCGTCGATGACGAGGAGCACCTCGGTCTCCGGATTGAAGTAGGTCCCCGGGCGATTCAGGATGTCGTCGAGCTCGAAGCGTCGTGGAGCGGCCATGGCGCGGAAAGACTAGTAGGACCCCCGGCAACGTTCACGGGAGACCCACTAGCTTTCCTCGATGTCGCGCAGGCGCCGTGCGACCTCGGCCTCGACGTCCAGCGGCTCCTTGCCCTGGCGCAGGCGCCGGGCGTTGCGCGCCTCCACGAGCTGGCGGATCTCGACCGCGAGCGCCGGGTCGACGGTCGGCCGCGTGAGCGCCGCCAGCTCGGCCTCGATGTCGACAGGGTCCTCGCCGCGGCGCACGCGACGGGCGTTGCGGGCCTCGAGCATCTGACGGATCTCCTCGTCGCGCACGACGCCGGTCGGCGGCTCGGGCGCCGGCCGGTCGGTCTCGTCGCCGAGCGACAGGCCGCCGCGGCCGATCTGCTCGTAGGCGCGCCCGGCGCCGAGGAAGGTGACCACGGCGACGATCGCGGCGACGGCCACGACGACGATGACGACGATGCCGAAGGCGTCCTGCACGGCCTTCATTCTCGCGAACGGGGCCGAACCCTGGTCAGATGAACGTTGACGCCCCCGTCAGGTTGGGTAACCTTTGCCACAACCGCGTTGACTGACCAGTCAATCGCCGCGGCAGAGGCCGAGCTCGCCAGCGGCGGGCGCGGCGAACAAGGGAGAACACCAGTGGTCGATTTCACCCTCACCGACGAGCAGAAGGCACTGCGCGAGCTTGCCCATGACTTCGCCGCCAAGGAGATCCGCCCGGTCGCGTGGGAGTACGACAGGGACGGGACCTGGCCGCAGGAGATCATCGACAAGGCCCACGGGCTTGGCCTGATGAACATCCACGTCCCGGAGGAGTACGGCGGTCCGGGCCTCACCTACCTCGATGGTTGTCTGATCGAGGAGGAGATCTCGTGGGGCTGCTCGGGGATCGGGACGTCGCTCGGGGCCAACGGCCTGGCCGGCGCGCCCGTCGCCCTCGGCGGCTCCGAGGAGGTCAAGGCCGAGTACTTCGGCGAGCTCATCGCCGAGCCCAAGCTCGCGTCCTTCTGCCTCACCGAGCCTGACGCGGGCTCGGACGTCTCCGGCATGCGCACCCGGGCCAAGAAGCACGGCGACAAGTACGTCCTCAACGGCTCGAAGTGCTTCATCACCAACGGCGGCTACGCCGACTGGTTCACCGTCTACGCCAAGACCGACCCCGACGCCGGCCATCGCGGCATCTCCGCGTTCCTGGTGCGCAGGGACGAGACGGTCATCGTGGACAAGAAGGAAGACAAGATGGGTCAGCGGGCGTCCAACACCGCGACCATCACCTTCAACGACACCGAGGTCGAGGCCAAGTACCTGCTCGGCACCGAGAACAAGGGCTTCAAGCTCGCGATGATGACCCTCGACCGCACGCGCCCCGGCGTGGCGGCGATGGCCACCGGCATCGCGCGCGCCGCCTTCGAGTTCGCCACCGAGTACTCCAAGGAGCGCGTCCAGTTCGGCGTGCCGATCGCGATGCACCAGGCGATCCAGTTCATGATCGCCGACATGGCCACCAAGGTGCACCTGGCGCGCCTGGCCACCTGGAACTCGGCCGTCCTGCTCGATCAGGGCAAGCGCAACACGCTCGAGAGTTCGCACGCCAAGCGCTTCGCCGCCGACGCCGCGATGGAGGTCGCCACCGACGCCGTGCAGGTCTACGGCGGCTACGGCTTCATCAAGGACTATCCGGTCGAGAAGCTCATGCGCGACGCCAAGATCATGCAGCTCTACGAGGGGACGTCGCAGATCCAGCGCCTCGTCATCGCGCGCGAGACGCTGCTGCCGCGTCAGGTCTCGGCCGTCGAGTCGGTCGCCGCTTAGGCTGGCCGGCCGCTGGGGGAAGGGGAGGGGGCGCGTAGGCGCCCCCTCTCGTCGAGGTAGTCGCGCCACGAGCGCGTCGGTCGCCAGCCGAGCATGCGCTGGGCCTTGGCGGTCGAGATGCCGGCCGCGTCGGGGCGATCGGTGTCGCGCAGCGGGATGGCGTCGCCGTGGTGGCGGCGCACCAGATCGGCCAGCGGTTTGCCGGCCGAGTTGTCGGGCTGGGCGGCATAGAAGACCTCGTGGCCCTCGAGGTCTGACTCCGCGGCCAGACGCAGCATCTCGGCGAGGTCGTAGACGTCGACGTAGCTCCAGAAGCCCGCGCTCGGCTCGGCGCCGCCGTCGCGGACGATCGGGCCGAGGTTGTGCTCGATGTTGGCCTCGAACTGCACCCACGATGGCCGGATCGAGATGCAGCGCACGTCCGAGCGGCGCACGGCGCCGTCCATGAGCGCCTCGCCGAAGACCTTGGACGTCGCGTAGGCGTCCTGCGGGCGCAGCGGGTGCTCCTCGTCCACCGGCAGGTAGTCGGGCAGGAACGGGCGCTCGGCGAAGAACCACCCGGGCGCCGTCTCCGAGGAGACGTTGACGAAGCGCCCGACCCCCCAGCGCACCGCGACCTCGATCGCGTTGAACGTCGACATGATGTTGTTCTGAAAGACCACGTGCGGCGGATTCCGGGTGGGCTCCGGAATGGCGGCCGCGTGGATCACCGCGTCGTGTCCGCGGACGACCGCGAAGGCCTGGCCGGCGTCGGTGAAGTCGGCCTGCTGATAGGCCTCGCGGCCCGGCTCGGGGCGCTCGAAGACCGGCGCGCCGAGGTCGGTCGCGGTCACGTCGTGGCCGGCCTTCAGCAGGGCTTCGACGGTGGCCCGGCCGACCTTCCCGCGGGCACCGGTGACGAGGATGCGCATGACCGGGACGCTACGGCAAATACAACGAGCGGTCCCGAAGGGCCGGGCGCAGGACGGCGCCGAGCAGGCGGTAAAAGGCGATCGTGTCGGGCGTCGGGCCGAACACCGCGTACCGCGCGCCGGCCGCGCGGGCGTCGCGCGCGCACGCCTGCACGAGCGCGCGCCCGACCCCGGCGCGCCGCTCGGCGGCCAGCACGCCCAGGTGCTGTCCAAGCACAGTCTCGCCGTGCACGAAGAACGACGCGATGCCGACCGCGCGGCCTGCGCGGCGGGCGATCCGCAGCTGCAGCGGCGCGTCGGGTGCCAGGCCGAGACTCGCGAGGATCGCCGCCCGGCGCTCGAGCTCGTCGCTGCCGGCGTCGAGGGCGGTCTCGCCCGCGACGGCCATCCACTCCTCGGGCTCTCGGACCGGCTCGATCGTCACGCCCGGCGGCGCCGGCGCGTCGGCGACAAGCTCGAGCTCGGCGCCCATGACCACCGCGGTGCGCTCCGGCTCGGCGCCGGCGGCGACGAGGCGCTCGCGCAGGTGATCATCGGCGGTCAGCCACTGGGCGGGCGCGCCGCGCATCCAGGCGATGATCTCCGCGACCTCGCCGTCGAGATGGCTGGCGGCGACCCCGTCGAGGCGGCTGCAGACGACGCCGTTCTCGGTGTTGTCCTCGATCCCCGTCCGGACCGCGATGCCGTCGCCGCACGGGCGGCTCGCGGCCAGCGGCGAGGTCGCCAGATGGCGCAGGTAGGCCGCCTCGGCGGCCCACTCGAGCTCGGCGTAGGGCGGCTCGGCGGCGCGGCGCTTCTCGAACGGCGCGCGCTTGGCCGGATCAGCGCCGCGCGCCCGGAGCAGCACGGCGACGTCGGCCTTGTCGGTCACCTCGAGCGCGGTGGCGCCGGCCGCGCCGCGGGCGTCGACCGGCACGCCGAGATCGAGCAGGAGCTCGACGACCTCGCGACGCCCGCGGGCGGCCTCGCGTGCGAGCAGCTCGGCCTCAGACGTGCGCAGCAGCCGCGCGGCCTGCGGGTGCTCGGCCGCGATGCGCAGCGCGCCGGCGCGGTCGCCCGCGTGGCACGCGCCGATCAGCTCGTCGAGCGGCTCGACGCGCCGCCGGGCGCCCAGCGCGACCAGCAGCTCGGCGAGGTCGCGCCGGCCGGCGCGCACGGCGATGCCGTACGGCGTGCGGCCGCTGCCGTCAAACGACGCCTCGAGGTCCGCGCCGTGGTCGACGAGGAGCCGGATCATCTCCTCGGAGGCCTCGCCGCACGCGGCCCAGACCAGCGCGTTCTCGCGCTCGCCCCAGCTCGCGGGGCCGCGCTCGAGCAGCAGCCGCGCGGCGGGCACGCGGTCGCATCGGGCCGCGTGCGCCAGCGCCATCGCGCGCCGCACCGGCGCGCCGGCGTCGAGAAGCAGCTCGAGACTCGCCGCGTCCCCGGCGCCGGCGGCCGCCCGCAGCGCCCGCGCGTCGTCGAGGTCGGCGCCGGCCTCGATCAGCAGCGCCGTCATCCGCTGGTCGCGCGCCGCTTTGGCCAGCGCGCTCACGCGCCCATGCTCGTCGTCCTCCCAAGAGCTCTTGGGGTCTGCGCCGGCCGCGAGCGCTGCGGCCACCGCGTCGGCATCGCCGCGCGCGAGAGCGGCCGCGAACGCCTCGCGGGCGGCGGCCTCGCGGACGAGCGCCGGCCAGCTGCGCGCGCCGAGCTCGCGCGCGACCGCGAACTGGGCGTCGGCGAGCTGCGGCGTCGGGGTGCCGATCCGGGCGAGCGCCGCGGCGTCGCCGGCGCGGGCGGCGCGCAGCAGCAGTTTCGCCTCGCGCCGGGCGCGGGCGAGGTCGACGGGGCGTCCTTGCATGGCGATCACCTCCGGAGGTCCGGCGGTCCGCAGCCGGGGAGGTCGATCGAAGGATGTGGCACGGCGGCCGGCCCTGCGTCGAGGTGGGCCTGAGGCCCTGCCCGCGGACCGGGTGCGCCCTCGCGCGCCCGGCGGACGCTACCCGGGCGGGCGCCGCCGCGCAATGCGCGATGCTTGGGCGCGTGTCCCCGCGCCGCACGGACCGCGCCGTCGCCGAGGCCGCGCCGCTCGAGGCCGCCAAGGCGGCCGCCGGGGCACGCGGCGCGGAGGAAGCCGCCAGGCCGCGCGGCACGGGGTCGCAGGATCCGCTCGTCGGCGAGCTGCGCCGCGCCGGGCTGCTGCGGCTGCTCGTGCTGCACTTCCTGCGCGACGCGCCGTCGTACGGCGGCCGCCTCATGGAGCGCGTCGGCGAGGTCAGCGGCGGCCTGATCGCGGTCAACCCCAACACGATGTACCCGCTCCTGCGCGAGCTCGAGGCGCAGGGCATGGTGGCCGGCGAATGGGAGCACCCCGAGCGCCGCTCCCGGCGCTTCTACCGCCTCACCGAAGCCGGGGAGGCCGAGCGCCGCCGGCTGGCGCACGACCTCGCCCCGCGCCTGGACGCCGTGGCGGCGAGCCTCGAGCTGATCCGCGCGGAGCTGCGGGTCTGATGGGCCGCGTCCGCGCGAGCATCCAGGTCCCGGCGCTGGCCAGCGCGGCCGAGGAGCTCTGGTACGACACCAGCCGCTGGCCGACGTTCATCGACGGCCTGCACCACGTCGCACGCGTCGACGGCGACTGGCCGCGCGCCGGCGGGCGCGTGGTGTGGGACTCCAACCCCGGCGGGCGCGGGCGCGTCCAGGAGCGGGTCAGCGCCTACACGGCGCGCGAGGGCCAGACCGTCGACGTCGAGGACGAGAAGATCCGCGGCACTCAGCGCGTGAGCTTCACGCCGAGCGACGATGGCGTCGTCGTGGCGCTCGAGTTGGACTACGCGTTCAAGCACGCGCGGCCCGGGATGGGCCTGGTCGACGTGCTGTTCATCCGCCGCCCCCAGCGCGAATCGCTGCAGCGCACGCTGCGCCGGTTCCGCACCGAGGTGGCATCTGAACGCGAGGGTTCTGTATAGCCTGCCGCACCTATGTTCGTGTTCAAGGCCGCCGTCGTCGGCGCCGGCACGATGGGCGGGCAGATCGCCCAGACCATCGCCGCCGCCGGGATCCCGGTCGTGCTCAAGGACGTCAACGACGACCTCGTGCAGGCGGGGCTCGACGAGGCGCGCAACGTCACCGAGGGCCAGGCGGGCAAGCTCGTCGAGCGTGGCAAGCTGACCCAGGAGCAGGCGGCCGAGCAGGTCGCGGAGGTCGTCGGGCGCATCCACGGCACCACGACCTACGGCGGCTTCGGCGACGTCGATTTCGTCATCGAGGCCGTCCCCGAGCGCATGGAGATCAAGCAGGCGGTCTTCGCCGAGCTCGACGCCGCGACGCCCGGCCACGCGATCCTCGCCTCGAACACGTCCTCGCTGTCGATCACCGAGATCGGCGAGGCCACCGGCCGTCCCGACAAGGTCGTGGGCTTTCACTACTTCTACCCGGCGTCGATCATGCCGCTGATCGAGATCGTGGAGGGCGACGATTCGTCCCCGGAAGCGATCGGCGTGGCCGTCAACTTCGCCCAGACCATCAAGAAGCAGCCGATCAGGTGCGGCGACGTTCCGGGCTTCGTCGTCAACCGCATCCTCAACTCCGGGATCTCCGAGGTCTGGCGCGAGCAGGAGCAGAAGGGCCTGTCGATCAAGAAGATCGACGAGGGCGTCGGCGCGGCGAACGTCGCGCCGATGGGCCCCTACTTCATCGTCAATCTGCTCGGTCTCGACACCGTGCTGCACGTCACCGAGTACCTGCACGAGTCCTACGGCGACCGCTTCTACGTGCCGCAGGGCATCCAGCGGCTGGTCGCTGCGGGCAAGCTCGGGGCCAAGACCGGTGGCGACGGCGTCTACACGCCGCAGGGCGAGCCGGCGCTCGACGGCGACGCGGATCCCGACGTCGAGGAGCTCGTCGAGCTGCTGACCCTCAAGACGCTCGTCGAGGCCTGCCTCGTGCTCGAGGAGGGCGTCGCCACCCACCGCGACATCGACGTCGGGATGATGGCCGGCGCCGGCCTGGACCCACGCCGCGGCCTGCTGCCCCCGTTCATGAAGGCCGACGGCGAGGGTCTCGACGTCGTCGTCGAGCGCCTGGAGAACGCGGCCGCGCGCCACGGCCCGCGCTTCGCGCCGCCGGCCGTCCTGCGCCGCCTCGTCGCCCAGGGCCGCCTCGGGCAGAAGAGCGGCCAGGGCTTCTACCCCTATCCGCGGCCCGACGACGACCAGCCCGGCGAGGTCGTCAGGCTCGAGACGCGCGGCGACGTTGCCATCGCGTGGCTGGCCAACGGGCTGATGAACGCGATCGCGCCGCAGGTGATCGCCGACCTGCGCGTGGTCTGGGATCGCGTCGAAGGCTCGGGCGTGCGCGCGCTGATCATCGCCTCGGCGAACCCGCTCGTCTTCTCGGCCGGCGCCGACATCAAGGCGTTCACGCAGATCGAGGACGAGGCGGCCGGGCGCGAGATCGCCGATCGGGCGCACGCGCTCCTGCGCGCCTTCGAGCGCTCCGGCGTGGCGACGATCGCGGCGGTCAACGGCATCGCCTTCGGCGGCGGCTGCGAGCTCGCGATGGCCTGTGACGTGCGTGTCGCGGCGCAGTCGGCGCTCTTCGGCCAGCCCGAGATCAAGCTCGGGATCATCCCCGGCTTCGGCGGCACGCAGCGCCTGCCGCGGCTCGTGGGCGCCAACAAGGCGCTCGAGCTGAACCTCGTCGGTGACGCGATCGGCGCCGACGAGGCCTACGAGTTCGGGCTCGTCAACCGGGTGGTCGTCGACCACGAGCTGTTCGAGACGGCCCTGCAGTGGGCGCGCAAGCTCGCCGGCCAGGCGCCGCTCGCGCTCGCGCAGGTCAAGGCGGTCTCCGCCAACGCCGATCTCGATGCCGGGATCGAGGCCGAGAAGGCCGCCTTCGCGAAGGTCTTCGTCAGCGAGGACGGGCGCGAAGGGATCGACGCGTTCCTGGGTAAGCGTCAACCGACGTGGCAAGGACGCTAGAGAACCCGATCGCCACCCTGGCGGGCCTCGTGCGCGAGGCGCGCTCGGTCGTGGCGCTGACCGGCGCGGGCATCTCGGTGCCCTCCGGGATCCCGGACTTCCGCTCGCCCGGGACGGGCCTGTGGGAGAACGTCGACCCGATGGAGGTCGCCCACATCGACGCGTGGCGCGCCGACCCCGAGCGCTTCTGGCAGTTCTACGGCAACCGCTTCCAGGCGCTCGAGGGCAAGCGGCCCAACGCCGCGCACGAGGCCCTGGTCGAGCTCGAGCGCCGCGGCCACCTCGATGCCGTCGTCACCCAGAACATCGACATGCTGCACCGCAAGGCCGGCACGCGCGAGCTTGTCGAGGTCCACGGCACGATCGAGTACTCACGCTGCCTGAGCTGCGGCGCGCGCTTCCCGCTGGCGGAGGTCCGCGCACGCCTGGCCGCCGATCCGCTCGGCGTGCCGCACTGCGACTGCACCGCGCCGCTGAAGCCCGACGTCGTCCTCTTCGGCGAATGGCTGTCGGAGGAGGCCCTGGATCGCGCCTACGAGCTGGCGGCGGGCGCCGACGTCCTGTTGTGCGTCGGCTCCTCCCTGGAGGTCCATCCGATCGCGCAGCTCCCCGGCATCACGCGCGCCGGCGGTGGCGCCGTTGCGATCGTCACGCAGGGCCCGACGCCGTGGGACGGCCGCGCCGCGGTCAAACTCGACGGCGACGTCGTGGTCGAGCTGCGGCGGCTCTTGGCGGCTCTCTAGGAGCGCGCGTCGCGCAGCACCAGCGCGGCGACCTCGCGCGCGCGCCGGGCCGCCCGGCGGTCGCCCTCGCAGGCGGCCACGATCGACCCCTTCATCAGGATGTGCCACTTGTGGGCGAGGCCGTCGGGGTCCGCTGCGCCGGCCTCGGCGGCCAGGTCTCTGACGAAGGCGCGGATCCGCGCCAGGTGATCGGCGCCGGCGCGATGCAGCTCGTGCTCGGGCTCGGCGATCTCGAGCAGCACGTTGATGAACGAGCAGCCCTCCAAGTCCTCGCGCGCGAACCATCCGTCGAAGACGTCGAAGATCGCCAGCAGCCGCTCGCCGGCGTCGGTCGCGCGCCGCTCGACGTCGCGCTGGAGCCAATCGCGCGTCCAGCGCTCCTCGCGGCGCTCGAGGAACGCGAGCACCAGCGCGTCCTTGGACCCGAAGTTAGGTGACGGCCGCCGGCGCCGGGCTGTCGGCGTCCAGGCGCACCTCGGCCACGCGCTCGCGCACGGACCGTCCCATGGCGTAGCCGATGATCGCGATGGCGAAGACCACCGCCAGGGTGGCCAGCGTCAGCACCTCGAACGTCGTGCGGCTCACCCCCCAGGTGCCGTGGAAGTCGTAGTCCAGACCGAACAGGTTCTCGAGCACACCCGGGAACACCGCCACGAAGCTGCCCAGCGCCGTCCAGAACGTCGTGATGCCCGCCGCGAACCACATGCCCGGGAGGTCGCCGGGGATGCGGTAGGGCCGGTGGACGTGTGGGTGGGTGTAGCGCAGCTTGATGACGGCCGGGAAGACCCACAGGTACGAGATCAGCGTCGTCGAGATCGCGATGTCGAGCACCACCACGAACTTCGCGTTCTCCCCGCCGTTGAAGGCTGCGACGGCGATGACCATGAAGATCGTCGAGGCGATCCCCGACATCACGTTCACGCGCACGGGCGTGCCGAGCTTGCGGTTGAAGACGCCGAAGAACGCCGGGAAGGCGCCGTCGTACGCGGCAACGGCCAGGATCCGGTCGGAGCCGATCATCCAGACCGCTCC
>DATBKW010000244.1:0-9222 GCA_036555665.1 Solirubrobacteraceae bacterium
GCGCGCTGCGAATCGGGCGACGAGAGCCCGACCACGAGCACGACGATGATCGCGGCGGCCCCCGCGGCCGCGACGAGCACCATGCCGGCCCGCCACGGCGGCACGAGGCGCTGACGGCGGCCGTGGGCGGCGATGAGCTGCTGCTCGAGGACGTCGACGAAATCGGTCATGGCTCCTGGCTCCTGAGGCGGGTGCGCAGCGCAGCGAGGCCGCGCGAGACGCGCTGGCGCGCTGTCGGCGCCGACACGCTCTGCGCGGCGGCGATCTCGTCGTAGTCGCGGTCATCGAGGACGCGCGCGCGGACTGCGGCGCGCTGGTCCTCGGGAAGCGCCGCGAGGGCGACGTCGACGCGCGCGCGCTCGGCGTCAGCGATGGACTCGACGCGCTCGAGCATCTCGTCGGTGAGCTCGATGCGCGCCATCCCCAGCCGTCGGCGCGCACGGCGCTCGACGTGGCCGCGGCGGTGCAGCGTCACGAGCTGGCGGCGGGCGATGCCGTAGAGCCAGGCGACCGCCGGCCCGCGCGCGGGCGAGTAGCGCCGCCGGCCGGCGAGCGCGGCGGCGAAGGTCTCGGCGGTCAGGTCGGCTGCGAGCTCGGCATCGCCCGTGCGACGGCGGAAGTACGCGATCACGCCGCCGACGTGGCGGCGGTAGAAGCGCGCGAAAGCGTCGGGGTCGTCGCCGGCGGCGAGCAGCAGTGCGTCGTCGTCGACGCGGGGCTCCATACTTGCTCTTACGCGATCACGCGGGGCCTGTGACGGGCGGCGCGCCGTCGCGCAGCGCGTCGAGCAGCGCCACGGCCGCGGGATGCTCGCCGCCGCCGGCGCGCACGGCGGCGAGCACACGGCGCGCGAGCCGCCGCCCGGCCGGGCGCGCCAGGCACACGCCGGCGGGTGGATCGTCGATCGCGAGGCCCGGGACGAGGGCGACGCCCTGACCGGCGGCGACGAGGGCCAGCACGACGCGGAAGTCGTTGGTGCGCGCGGCGACGCGCGGCTCGAAGCCCGCGGCGCGGCCGGCCGTGAAGACGACGCGGTGGCAGGCGGTGTCGAGATAGCCGGCGATCCAGCGCTCGCTTGCGAGCGCCTCGAGCGCGATCTCATCGGCGGCGGCCGGGTGCCCCGCCGGCACGGCGACATACAGCTCGTCCTCCAGCAGCGGCGTGAGCTCGACGCTCGGGTTCTCGCCGCGCGGGCTGAAGTCGTACTCGTGGATGACCGCGAGGTCGGCCTCGCCGAGCTTGAGGGCGGGCAGTGCGTCCTCGGGCTCGAGCTCTGAGAGCAGCACCTCGGCGCGCGGATGGCGCGCGGCGAAGGCGGCCATCGCCCGGGGCACGATGGTCGCCGCGGCGGTCGGGAAGGCCGCGAGGCGCACGCTCCCGCGGAGGTCGCCGTTCCCGGCGGCCAGCTCTGCCTCGGCCGCCTCGAGCTCGGCGAGCACGCGCTCGGTGCGGCCGACCAGTAGCCGCGCGGCGGGCGTGAGCGCCACCCGCCGTCCCTGGCGTTCGAGCAGGGCGACCCCGACCTGGCGCTCGAGCGCGGCCAGGTGCTGGGAGACGGCCGGCGGGGTGTAGCCGAGCGCCTCGGCGGTCGCCGCGATCGTGCCGCGCTCGGAGAGCTCGCGGAGCATGTGCAGGCGGCGGACGTCGAGCATTGCAAAGCCCAGCTTACGCTCATGGTCAAGATTCGTAAATGGACGTGACGAAGGCATGGCGCCATCGTGGGTCCCGTGCAACGGCTTGCCGCCCCGGCCGCGCTGGCGACCACCGTGGTCCTCTGGGCCTCGGCCTTCGTCGCGATCCGCGAGGCCGTGCACGCGCTCGGCTGGGCGCATCTGTCGGTTCTGCGCCTGGGCGTCGCGGCGCTCGTGCTCGGCGCGCTGGCAGCGATGCGGCGGGTTGGCCGGCCGGCGCGCCGCGATCTGCCGCTGCTTGCCCTCTGCGCCCTCACCGGCATGACCGCCTACCAGGTCTTGCTCAACGCCGGCGAGGTCACCGTGCCCGCCGCCACCGCGAGCCTGCTCGTCAACGTCTCGCCGATCTTCACGGCGCTCATGGCCGTCGCGCTGCTCGGCGAGCGGCTGACGCCGCGCGGCTGGAGCGGGGTGGCGCTCGGCTTCGCGGGCGCGGGCGTCATCGCGCTGGCGAGCGGCGGCGGCGTGCGGCTGTCGGGCGGCGCGCTGCTCGTGCTCGGAGCGGCGCTGGCGCAGGCGACGTTCTTCGTCTCGCAGAAGGCGCTCCTGGGCCGCTACGGCGGCCTTGCGGTCACCGCCTGGGCGATGGGGCTCGGCGCCGCGATGGCGCTGCCGCTCGCTCCGGGTGTCGTGGGCGACGCGGCCGCCGCGCCGCCCGCCGCGCTGCTGGCCGTCGCCTTCCTCGCGCTCGGCGCCTCGGCGCTCGGCTTCCTGACCTGGGCCTACGCGGTGGCGCGCATCGACGTCACCGCCGCTGCCACCACGCTCTACGCGGTGCCGCCCGTCGCCGCGCTCGTGGGCTGGGTCGCGCTGGGCGAGGTGCCGTCGAAGCTGACGGCAGCCGGGGGAGCGGTCGCGCTGACGGGCGTGGCGATCACCGCGCGCTCGCGCAGCCGGGCGGCTGCGCGCACGAGGCCCGCGCCGGGCGCGGCCGCGCTGGCGAGCAGCGGCTGAGCGCCTCGCCGGTTACGGTGCCGGGCGATGCGCAGCCTCGGCGCCACCGGCCTCCCCATCAGCCCGCTCGGCCTCGGCCTCGCGGCGCTCGGCCGCCCCGGCTACATCAACCTCGGCCACGCCGGCGACGTCGGCGATACCGACGTCGGCGCGATGGAGCGCCACGCCCACTCCGTGCTTGACGCCGCGTACGAGGGCGGCGTGCGCTACTTCGACGCGGCGCGCTCATACGGCCGCGGCGAGGCGTTCCTGGCCTCGTGGCTCACCGATCGCGGCCACGACGTCACCGTCGGATCGAAGTGGGGCTACACCTACACGGCGGGCTGGCGCGTCGACGCCGAGGACCACGAGATCAAGGACCTCTCCGTCGACACGCTGCGCCGCCAGCTCGGCGAGACGCGCGCGCTGCTCGGCGATCGCCTCGCGCTCTATCAGATCCACTCGGCGACGCTCGAAAGCGGCGTCCTCGACGACGGCGCGGTGCGCGAGGAGCTCGCGCGGCTGCGCGAGACCGGCGTCTTCGTCGGCTTCACCGCCACCGGGCCGCGCCAGACCGACACGATCGAGCGTGCGTTGGAGGTCGGCGGCTTCGACGCCGTGCAGGCGACCTGGAACCTGCACGAGCGCTCGGCGGGCGCGGCGCTGGCCGCCGCGCACGAGGCGGGCCTCGGCGTGATCGTCAAGGAGGCGCTGGCCAACGGCCGGCTCACCGCGCGCGGCGACGGGGCCGGCGCGCTGGCCGAGAGCGCGCGCGAGCGCGACACGACGCCCGACGCGCTCGCCCTCGCCGCGGTGCTCGCCCAGCCGTGGGTCGGCGTCGTGCTCAGCGGCGCGGCGACAGTCGACACGCTGCGCAGCAACCTGGCCGCGCTCTCGGTGGCGTGGGACGCCGAGCTCGACGAGCGCCTCGCGCCGCTCACCGAGCCCGCGGAGGAGTACTGGGAGCGCCGGTCGGCTCTCGCTTGGAATTAGCCGCCGTAGAACCCGCTGACCGCGCCGTCGTTGTGGCCGCAGCGGGCGCAGAAGATCCGCTCCCCGCTCGCGTCGCCCTCCGCCGGAGCGGCGCGCCAGTCGTAGGTCCAGCACACCGGGCACGGCCCCCCGATGTCGCTCTGCCCCTTCGCGAGCAGCTCGGTCTCCTGCTCGGTGAGCGCGCGCGCGGCGTCGATCCAGCTCGCCGGCACGCGAGAGACCAGCTCGCCATGCGCGTCGAGCAGGCGGATGGGCGGGATGCCCATGACGTCGTCGCCGCCATCGGCGAACGCCACCCAGGCGCCGTTGGCGATCGCGGCGCCGTGCCACGTCCCGCTCTCGCCGCGGACGTCCACGGTGGCGACAGAGTCCGGCAGCCGCGCGCCCACGATCCACCAGCCGGGCACGCCGATGCGGGCCGGCTCGAGCCCTTCCAGGCGCGTGCCGGCCACGCGATCGGGTCGGTCGGCCATCCAGTGGGCGATCCACAGGTGGCCGCCTTCGGCGTCGCGCCGCACCCCGGCGAGGTGATCGCCGTGTGCGGCGCTGACGAGAATCGGCGTGCCGGCGAGCACGCCGCGATTCTGCCCGAAGCTAGCCGGCCTGCTCCAGGAAACCCGTCACGCTGACGAGCCGTCCGTCGTCGGCGACGACGCCGAAGTCGTGGCCGACCGCGACCACGTCGTCGCCCTCGACCGGCTTGAGGTGCCAGGTGAAGCGCACGCGGTCGTGGTGGGCATCGGGGGCGCCGGCCAGCTCGAAGCGATGGCCGGGAAACTGCTGCTGGGCGCCGGCGATCATCGCGTCGATGCCGTCGGTGCCCTTGCCGGTCATGAGGGGATCGACATAGCTGCCGTCCTCGGTCCACGTCTGGGCGACCAGCGCGCGGCGGCGCTGCGGGTCGGCCTCGTTCCACGTGGCGATGTAGCCGTCGATGAGAGTGGTGATGTCGGTCATGTCGCCAGCGTGCCAGCGCTGGGTGGGCGCGTCGATTACCTCTGAGGGAATCGACCCGCGGCAGGGCGGCTGGCACTTTCGGGCCCATGTCCGCCAACACAGAAGCCCTCACAGCGGTGCCTCGTCACGCTCGGAATGATCGCGATCCTCGTGCCCTTGATCGAGGGGCGCGACCACGGCTGGCCGACGTGGACGTGGCTGTCGTTCGCCGCGGGCGCGCTGCTGCTTGGCGTGTTCGCGATCAACCAGCGCCGCGTCGCCGCGCGCGGCGGCAGCCCGCTCGTGCACCCCGGGCTGTTCGCCGACCGCGCGTTCACCGCCGGGCTGGCGACGGTCGTGGTCTTCTACGCGACGGTCGCCTCGTTCTTCCTCGTGCTCGCGCTCGAGCTGCAGGAGGGCCGTGGCCTCGATGCGCTCGACAGCGGCCTGGTCTTCGCCTTCGAGGGCCTGGGCTTCCTGGCCACCACGATGACCGCCGGCGCGCTCGTCGCGCGCTTCGGCCGCCAGGTGCTCGCCGTCGGCGCGCTCGTCCGCGCGGTCGCGCTCGTGGCGCTGTGCCTCGCCGCCGGCCACGTCGGCCTGCACGGCTCGGTCCTCTGGCTGGCCGGCCCGCTGGTGCTCGACGGCGCCGGGATGGCCTCGTCATGGGGCCGATCATCACGATCGTCGTCACCAACGTGGCGCCGCGCCACGCCGGTGCCGCCTCGGGCGTGCTCGCCTCGGTCCAGCAGGTCGGCATCGCGTTCGGGGTCGCGCTCATCGGCGTCGTCTTCTTCGGCGCCCTCGATGCCGGACATGCGGTCCCGACCGCGTTCCGCACGTCGGTGCTGTGGCTGGCCGCCGGCAGCGTGGCGGTGGCGGCGCTCATCCAGGCGCTGCCGCGCGGCCGGCGGGCCGAGTCCTAGCTTCGCGGCGGCGGCCGGTACTCGGCCGGCTCGTCGAAGGAGAGCTGGCCCTCGAAGGGGTCGTCTGTCGGCGGGCGGCGGCGGTCGACCACCGTCGCCGTGCCGTCGGGCGGCGGTTCTGCGTCTGCGGCGGGCGCGGGGCTCTGGGGCTCGGGTTCGTCCTCCAGCGCGGGCTCGGGCACGTGCGCGGCCCGGATGCGGTACCCGGCGTAGGCGAGCAGGGCACCGAGCAGGAAGGCGATGAAGATCCCCCACTGCACGCCGATGGAGGTCTGGATCATGCCCTCCTTGCGCCCGTTGGGCTTGTCGAGCTGGCGGTAGAAGATAAGGAACATCACCCACAGCCCGGCGCCCATGACGATCGTTCCGTCGCCGCCGGGAAGGTGGAACGCCTTGCCCTCGGCGCGGGCCCACAGCAGCCCGATGACGCCGACCACGACCACGAAGATCGCGGCCTCGACGAACGAGTAGACCCCGAAGGCGCTCTTGCCGTCCTCGATGCGGACGAGGTGGCCGTTGACGATCGCGTTGCCGGTCTCCTGGTACCACGGCAGCAGCATCGACAGCAGCAGCGCGATCGCGGCGATCGCGGCCAATCGCTGCTCGGGACTCAGTGCGCGCCAGTTGCGTCGGATGCGCGCGAGCACGCCGCTCATGCGGTCCCGGTCCAGATCTGCGGCGGCGCCATCCTTGACGGCCATTGTATGCGGCGCGGGTGCGGACGCCTGCCGTGGCGCGGGCGGAGCGGGGCCGGCGCAGGTGCGGCCGCCTGCCGGAATGGCGGGGATGACTGGACAAGCGCGAAAGGACCCGCTTCTCTGCCTTCGTGTCCCGCTACCGTCGCGCCGGCGCTCGTGTCATGGCCGTTGGCGCGCTCGCCCTCGTGGCGGCCGCGGTGGCCTTCGCGATCCTGTGGCGCGAGGCCGCGCCGCCTGGCCCGCGCGACACGCTGAACTCCTATCTCACGGCCTGGACGCGGGGCGACGACACGGGCGCCGCAGCGCTCACCGACAACCCGCGGGCGGCCACGGCCGCGCTGCGCGCAAACCGGCGCGGCCTCGACGGCGCCCGCGTGCACGCCACGCTCGCCGCCATCGACAGCCGCGGCGGCGATGCGACCGGCACCGTGCGCGTGCGCTGGGACGTTCCGGCCATCGGGCCGTGGAGCTACCAGACCAAGGTCGCGCTCTATCGCGAGGGCCGGAAGTGGCACATCGCCTGGCGCCCGACGGCGATCCACCCGCGGCTGAGCGCGACGGGCATGCGTCTCGGGACCGTGCGCGACGATCCCGAACGCGCGCCGATCCTCGCCCGTGACGGCGCCCCGCTGATCAGCTCGAGGCCGGTCGTGCGCGTCGGCATCGATCGCGCGACGGTCCACGACATCGACGCGACGGCCGCCGATCTGGCCACGGTGCTTCACGTCAACGCGGCTGACCTCGCGCGCGCTGCGCGGCGCGCGGGGCCCAAGCAGTTCGTCGAGGCGCTGACCCTGCGCGCCGCCGAGTACGCCCCGCTGGCCGAACGGCTGGCGGGGATCCAGGGCGTGCAGACGGTCAAGGGCACGGCGCAGCTCGCGCCGAGCCGCGCGTTCGCGCGGGCGCTGCTGGGGAGCGTGGCCCCGGCCACGGCCGAGCAGATCGCGGCCTCGCACGGCGCGCTCGCGGTCGGCGACGAGGTCGGCCAGTGGGGCATGGAGGCGCGCTACGACCGCCGCCTGGCGGGCACCGCGACGCGGCGGATCGTCATCCGTCGCCGTGGCGTGCCCACGGCGACGCTCTTCGTCCGCCGCGGGACGAAGGGCCGCTCGGTGCGCACGACGCTTGACCGCGCGGTCCAGCGGGCCGCGGAGACCGCGCTCGACGGCCGGAACGACGAGGCCGCACTCGTCGCGGTGAAGCCATCCACCGGCGACATCCTCGCGGTCGCCAACCGCCCGACCGACTCGACCTACGACCGCGCCATCGAGGGCCGCTACCCGCCGGGCTCGACGTTCAAGGTCGTCTCGACGACGGCGCTGCTGCGCGACGGCCTGCGGCCGGCCGAGACGGTCGCCTGCCCGAAGACGATCACCGTCGGCGGCAAGCAGTTCCGCAACTTCGAGGGCGAGGCGGCGGGCGACGTGCCCTTCGCGCAGGACTTCGCGCAGTCCTGCAACACGGCGTTCGTCTCTCTCGCGTCGCGGCTTTCGCCGGGCGCGCTCACGAGCACGGCGCGCCTCTTCGGCCTCGGCCGCACGCCCGCCAGCCAGGTCCCACCGGGCCGCGACGCCGCCGCCCGCGCGGCCACGATGATCGGCCAGGACCGCATTCTGGCCAGCCCGCTGGCGATGGCGGGCGTGGCGGCGACGGTGGCCGACGGCCGCTGGCGGGCGCCGCGGCTGCTCGCGACCGACCCGCACAAGGCGGGGCCGCCGCTGCGCCCGGGCGAGCTGAGCACCCTGCGCTCCCTGATGCGCCTCGTCGTCACCTCGGGGACGGGCGCCGCCTTGGCCGGCCTCCCGGGCGAGATCGCCGGCAAGACGGGCACCGCCGAGTTCGGCACCGGCAATCCACCGCCGACGCACGCGTGGTTCATCGCGTATCGGGGCGACCTGGCGGTGGCGGTGCTGGTGGGGCGAGGGCAGTCGGGGGCGTCGGTGGCGGCGCCGCTCGCGCAGCGGTTCTTCGAGGCGCTGCCGCTTGTGGCGGTGCAGTGAGTCAGTCGACCGGGATGTCCTCGACCTCAATCGCCCGCGCCCGAGAGCCGCCGTCCTCCAGCCGCTCCACCCAGTAATCGATCACCGCCCGCAGCAACAGCAGCACCTGCCGCATGACCTCGGTCACCTGCTGCTGCAGCTCCGGCGGCACCAGCTCCCGCAGCGTGCGCAGCAGCGCCACCAACGCGTCGAGCTCGTCGGCCGCCTCGCGCCGCGGCCAGTCGCGCGCCTCGCCCGCCAGGCGCTCGGCCGCCGCCTGGGCAGCATGGACGCGTTCGCGCAGCTCGGTCAGCGGGTCAGGCGGGGCCATCGAAGGTGACGTGGAGGGAGGCGCCGTCGAACGAGGCGCCGGTCGGGCGGTAGTCGCCGAGCGCGGGCGGCAGCATCAGCGTGCGCTTGTGGCCGTCGACGCGCACCACGAGCTCGAGGCCGATCTTCTTCAGCGAGATGTCGCCCTTCTTCGCGAAGGGCAGGTCGAGGCGCAGCTCGGCGGCGTCGGCGCCGACGACGAGCTCCTGCGTGAGCTGGTCGTGCAGCACCTCCGCGGGCGCGACGCCCTCGAACAGCCGCTCGCCGAGCGTGTCGAGCATTGGCGCCCCGACGACCTCCTCGCCGAAGTACGGCGCGCGCAGCACCGGCACGGGGGCGAACGCGGCCTGCACGTCCTGCAGCGCCTCGAGTTGCCGCTCGCGCCACGCGCCGAAGTACGCGCCGACCTCCTCGGGGAACACGCGGTTCACCACGACCGCGTCGGTGAGGTAGCCGTAGAGGTTCAGGTAGGTGAACGTGCGCCGGGCCTCGTCGACCACCATCCGCTCGGGCGTCATCACGAGCCGGACCGAGACGTGCTCGTTGTCGCGCAGGATCTCGTTCATCGCGATGAGGTTGCGCACGAGGCGCTGGACGTCGTCGAGCACCGCCTCGCCGGGCAGCGTCACGTCGAGCATCGCGCGCGCGAACGGCCGCGCCGCGTTGAGCATCTGCGAGGACTGGGGGAAGACCTTCTGCAGCCACCATCGCGCGACGTCCGGGAACGACAGCAGTC
>DATBKW010000245.1:0-13498 GCA_036555665.1 Solirubrobacteraceae bacterium
AGCGCGGGCGCGCCGACGGTGCGGCCCGTGATCTCGACGGTGCGCCGCCTGCGCGGCGCGGACAGCGGTCGCGCGGGGGCGTCGGCATGGGGCGGGCCGGCGTCCTGCACGGGCTCGTGCCGGGGCTCGCTGCGGGCCTCACGCTGGCGACCTTCGCGCTCTGGGCGCGCGAAGCGCCCGCGACGCTCGGGCGACGAGCGCTCGAATCGCCGACCACGGCGGGGGGCGAGCTCCTCATCGTCGAAGTGCGCGGGCGGATCGGCCTCGAGCACGGCGGCGTTCGCCTCGCCCGCGGCACGTTCGGCAACGGCACGCGCAGCCGAGCGGGCGTCGAGACGCAGGCCGCGGCGGGCCTCGTCCTGGCGCTTGCGCTCGATCGAGTCGCGCAGGTGCTGTACGTCATCCCACCACGCGCGGGGCTCGGGCTTGGGCATGCCTGTGTCGCCGTCCTCTTTCGTGTGCTTACGGGGTTAGCTGACGGGCTCGCGCTGAAAGAGCTTGCGCTACGTGTCGGACGACACGATTCGCCCCAACTTTGGGTCCCCCGCTTCCCCACCCCTCCCGCTCGCTGCACGGGAGCCAGATAAGGAACTCAGCGGTCTTGACGGCGGCATCCTAGCAGGGGCCGATCAGCCCGTCAGGACGGATTCATGCCGAGATTGCGGGGGATTGTGTGCAGTCGCTCCGAGCGGGTTTCCGGCGCCCGCTCTTTGCGAGCTTGCGTGCTGCCCGCGAGCGGGCTCGGGTACTGCGCCCGGGGCGGGCTCGGCTGCTGCGCGCGGGCGGGCGCGGGCGCCCGAGAGTGCGCCCCGGCACGCTTCGAAGCCGGCTCGTGCGCGCTACCCGCGCCCGGCGACTGCCGAGACGTAGTTCGCGACGTCCTGCGCGTCCTGGCCGTCGACGAGGCCCGCGGGCATCTGGCCCTGACCCTGGGCGCGGCCGTTGGCGATCGCGTTGAGGATCAGCGCCTTGTTCGGATGCAGGTTGTCGAGGTTCGGCCCCACCCGTCCGACGGCGTTCGAGGCCTGCAGGGTGTGACAGGTCGCGCAGTACTTGGCGAAGAGCGTCCGCCCCCTGGTCTGCGAGGCGTTGAGGTCGACGCCGCCGGGCGCTTTCTCGGCGTGCCGGTTGCTGTTGACGACGGCGATCGCCAGCGGCACGGCTACGCCCAGGCCGACAACGATGATCGCGACGAGCACGCCGACCAGCCTGCGGCCCTGTCGCGACGCGGCCCGCTGGCGCAGGCGTGCGCCGGCCGGCCCGCTCGTGAAAGCCAGGAAGACGACGGAGAGCCCCAGCGTGATGAACGCCAGGACGAAGATCAGCGCGGCGATCATGCCGCGGGGGAACATACATGCCCGTCTCCCGGCACGCGCCCCTGCTCGGCGGGTGCTCGTTGAGCGGGGGTAAGCGGCAGCCGCGCCCGGGCGAGGCTTGCGAGGTCAGCGGAGCGGCGAGTGGGCAGGCTCGCGGGTCAGCGGCGCCGCCCCTGCGCGAAGCTCATGACCGGCGGGGCGACCGCGCGGAAGTCCTCGGCGCCGTCGCCGTGCGACGGGCCCGAGGCGGATGGGCGGACGTGGGCGGCGGTCGCACCGCCGGCGGCGGCCGCCGCCACGCGTGGCAGCTCGCCGTGCCGCTCGGCCTGGGCGCGGGCGAGCTCGCGTGCGTCGAGCATCGAGAAGTCCTTGATCTGGGCGCGCGGGCGGGCGAGGAGGTTGGGCGCATCGAGCGGGACGAGGCCGGTGACGAGGACGTTGATCGCGCCACCGGCCGACGCGAAGCGCTCGAGGGTGCCTTCGATGACCACGAGTGGCTCGGTGCGGACGACGAGGCGGTCGCGTTCGTAGACCCGTGGAGGGACGATGACGTTGACCGTTCCCGTCTCGTCCTCGAGCAGCAGGAAGACGACCCCCTTGGCCGTCCCCGGACGCTGGCGGGCTACGACGAGGCCGGCGACCCGTACGTGGACGTCGTGGGGCAGGTGGTCGAGGTCGGCGCTGGAGACGATGCCGCGCGCCTTCAGCCCCGCACGCACGAGACGCAGCGGATGACGATCGATGGTGACGCCCGTCGTCGCGTAGTCGGCGATCATCGCGGCCCAGTCGTCGAGGGTGGGCAGGTCGGGGGCCTTGGGCAGCTCGAGCCCGAGCGAGAGCTGCGTGCCCCTGTCCCCCACCCCGTAAGCGGGCGCCGCGGCACCCAGGCGCCACAGCGCCGGCCGGCGCCCGCCGGCAAGACCATCGCAGGCGCCCGACCAGGCAAGCTGTGTCAGCGACGGCCGCCCCGCACCGGCGCGCGATGCGAGGTCGTCGAGCGAGCGGAATGGCCCGCCGGACTCGCGGGCCGCGACGAGCGCGGCGATCTCGTCGGCGCGCACGCCGAGCACGTAGCCGAGGCCGAGGCGGACAGCGGAGCGGGCGGGGGAAGCGGCGGGCGTGGGCGGAGCCGCGGCGTCGCCGGGGGAAGCGGCGGGCGTGGGCGGAGCGGCGGTGGCCGCCGGGCGCAGGAGAGTTGGTGGACTCGGGCTGGCGTTGGGTGCGGCCGGCGGCGTCGTGCTGCGTGGGCGTGAGCGGAAGGGCAGGACCTCGGCCGGCGCGTCGACGACGGTGCAGCCGACCGCGCTCGCGTTGACGTCGGGCGGGAGGACTTCGATGCCGCGGCGCTGGGCCTCGTGGACGAGGGCGTCGGGCGGGTAGAAGCCCATCGGCTGCTCGTCGAGCAGCGAGCACAGGAACTCCGGCCCGTAGTGCACGCGCAGCCAGGTCGACTGGTAGGCCAGCAGGCCGAACGCCGCGCCGTGTGCCTTCGGGAAGCCGAAGCCCGAGAAGCCGACGACCATCGACCACACGCGCTCGGCCAGCGCCTCGTCGACCTCGGGCCACTTGGCCATCGCGCCCTCGACGAAGCTGCGATGGTGGGCCTCGATCGCCTCGGCCGAGCGCTTGCGGCTCATCGCGCGGCGCAGGCCCTCGGCCTCGCCCGGCGAGAACCCGGAAAAGGCCATCGACACCTCGATGACCTGGTCCTGGAAGATGATCGTCCCCAGTGTGTCGCGCAGGACGGGCTCGAGCGAATGGTGGTCATAGGGGATCTCGTAGCCCGGCTCGACGCGCAGGCGCTGGCGACGCTCGATGTAGGGGTTGACGGCGCCGCCCTGGATCGGCCCGGGGCGCACGATCGCCACCTGGATCGTGAGGTCGTCGAGGTTCTCCGGGCGGGTGCGCCGCAGCGAGCCCATCTGCGCGCGGCTCTCGATCTGGAAGACGCCGGTGGTCTCGGCCTCCTGGATGGCCTCGAAGGTGGCGGGATCGTCGTAGGGGATCCGCGAAAGGTCGATGCGCTCGCCGCGGCGCGCCGCGATGAGCTCCACGCAGCGTTCGACGGCCGACAGCATCCCCAGGCCGAGCAGGTCGATCTTCAGAAAGCCGGCGTCCGAGCAGGAGTCCTTGTCCCACATGACCATCTGGCGGCCCTCCATGGCGGCGGGGACGACCGGGCAGCAGTCGACCAGGGGGCGCGTGGCGACGATCATGCCCCCGGAGTGCTGGGAGAGATGGCGCGGCAGGCCCGCTGCCTCGTGGGACAGCGCGGCCAGCCATTGCCAGCGATTGTGCAGTGCCCCATCGGGCTGCGATCCGCCCAGGCGTTTGTCGCCCAGCGCCGTGGAGATGTCGCGATCGACGCTCTGGGCCGTCCAGCCCTCCGAGCCGCGTGCGACGCGCTCGATCTCCCCGGGCGGCAGGCCGAGCGCCTTGCCGATCTCGCGGATGGCGCCGCGCGCGCGATAGGTCGGGAAGGCGGCGACCAAGGCCGCGCGATCGCGCCCGAAGCGATCGTGCACGCGTGGGATGAGGACCTCGCGCACGTCGCGCGGGAAGTCGAGGTCGATGTCGGGCAGCGTCCTGATCTCCTCGTTGAGGAAGCGCCCGAGCAGGAGCTTGTTGGCGATCGGATCGACGTGCGAGAGGCCGGTGAGGTAGCAGACGATCGACGACACCGAGGAGCCGCGCCCGCGACCGGGCGGCAGCAGCGCGCGCACGGTGTCCCTCCCCCGCACCTCGACGGCGACCTCACGTGCGAGCTCGAGCATCTCGCGGTGCAGCAGGAAGAAGCCCGACAGCCCGAGATCCGAGATGAGACGCAGCTCGTCTTCCAGGCGCGCAGCGGCCTCGGCCCGCAGCTTGGAGCCGAGCGGGTAGCGCGTCTCGAAGCACGCATGGCAGACCTCGGCCAGGCGCCGATCGGCCGTGCCGTCCTCGGCGCCGGGATAGCGGTAGCCGAGATCGCTGGTGAGATCGAAGTGCAGCGAGTCGGCCAGGCGCTCGGATTCGGCAACCGCATCGGGGTGATCGGTGAAGCGGGCTGCCATCGCCTCCGGCGTGGCGAGGACGTGGCTGTGGTTGCCGCGACGCAGGGGCTCGGAGGCGTCGAGCGTCGTGTGCTCGCGGATGGCCACGAATGCGTCCTGCAGGCGTGCGCGCGCCGGCGTGTGGGCGTGGACGTTGCCCGTGGCCACGCACGGCACCCCGAGGCGATCGGCCAGCGCCGCCAGGCCGCGGTTGAGCGCGCGGTCGTGGCGATGGAAGGGACGCTGCAGCTCGACGCGGAACGCATCGCTCCCGAAGGCGCGCAGCAGCCGGCGCATCGTCGGCTCGTCGCGCACGCCCTGGCGCGCGCAGCCGCTGAGACAGACCAGGCCTTCGGCGTGGGCCTCGACGTCCTCGAGCGTGACGCTCGGCTTGCCCACGATGCGCGACATGCGCGTCCTCGAGCCGCGTACGCGCCGCGGCCCCTCGACCTGAGGTGGGCCCGAGCGCGGCGGCCCGTACACGCGCGTGTGCGCGTGCGCGCGCGTGAGCAGCCGGCAGAGATTGACCCAGCCGCGGCCATCGCGCACGAGCAGCGTGAGGTGGCGCGGGTCGGCATCGGCCGCCGCGGGATCGGACACCGTGACCTCGGCGCCGTGGATCGGGCGCAGTCCCAGATCGCGAGCGGCCTGCGCGAACTCCATCGAGCCCGAGACGGAATCGTGATCGGTGAGGGCCAGCGCGGTGTGGCCGCGCCGCAGCGCGGCGGCCACCAGCTCGTCGGGCAGGGAGGCGCCGTCGAGGAAGGAGAAGGCGGAGTGGCAGTGAAGCTCGACGTAGGCCATGCGAACACATGTTCGCATGGCTGTCGGATGGAGCTACTTGGGGGCGGCGTCAGCCCGGCGGCATGGCCGGCAGCACATCCGTGCAGTGCTACGCCCGCCCCAGGCAATCCGCTCGCGTGCGCCACACCCCGTCGAGCCCGCGCGTCGTGGCGGCGATCAGGTGCGTGGCCTCGTGCGTGCGCGAGAGCTCGCCGCCGATGCTCACCCCGTCCACGGCGGCCGAAAGGTCGACGCCGTAGCGGCGCTCGTCGGCGTCGTAGGTCCGGGCGTGGATGATGCCCGCAGCGTCGAGGCGGGCGCGCAGCGCTTCGGAGACGGCGACCGCGCTGCCGAGGGCGACCGCGCCGGGATGGCGAACCTGCTCGAGGAAGGCGCGCGCCGCGCGCAGGTTCTCGGGGTCGGTGAGGTCGAGGTGGGTCTCCTCGACGTACAGGCGGGCGTGGCCGGTGGGCTTTGAGAGCAGGCCGGCGACCGGCTGCAGGCGGTTGGGCAGATCGACCGAGAGCTTGAAGCTGCCGGTGGTCATCACCATGAGGTCGACCGGGCGCCCGGCGGCGTCGTAGGTCACCGCGTAACGCTCGCGGACACCGCGGCTGCCGGTGGCGCCGGCGCCCTCGTGTGTGAGCGACAGCGAACCGTCGACGGCCCGCTGGACGTAAACCGTCGTGCGGCCCGTGCGGGCATCGGTCCGCGTGCCCGCCACGTCCTGCGATGAGAGCCCGAGCGCCCCGCCGATCCCCGCCGAGCCGCGCGACAGCATCCCGCTGACGCGCACCCCGCCCTGCTCGTAACGAAGGGCCGGGGCCGGCAGGCGCCGCGAGGCGATGCGCCGCCCGAGCTCCTTCTCGGAGACACCGAGGCTTTCGGCGAGCGCGTCGGCCGCGCGGGCGTCGTGCAACACCCATGTGTAGCCGCGCTCGCGCGTGGCCACGGCAGCGGCGGTCAGCTCGCCGCCGAGGCTGAGGCCGCCGTGACCGAGCGACAGCCCGACGTGCACGCCCTCGCCCGCCTGCAGGCCGCCCTCCTTGCCGTAGGCGACGGTGACGGCGATCGTGCCGTCGGAGCGCTGCTCGCGCACGACCGTCTTGTCCTTGCCGATGCGGAACACGAGGATCCTCGCCGCCACGGCGTCGCGCCTGCGATCGGTGGCCACCGGGCAGTAGGCGCGATCCTGCTCGCAGTCGCCGCCGCGCGCGACGCACAGCGCGCGCAGCATCTGGCGGTGCACGGATTGCGGGATCCCTGCGCCGTCGGCGGCCAGCGCCGCCGCTCCGAGGGTCAGCGTGACCAACAGGAGCACGCCCGCGTACTCGAGGCCGGCCTGGCCGCGATCCGGCGGTCTTGGGAGGCGCAGTGGGGACACCCTGGCACCGTGGCCGCGATCGCGTCACGGGACAACCGCGCGTTCGTGACGAATCTGCGCAGGCTCTGCGTCAGCGGTGGCGGTACCAGCGACCCTCGGTGAGCTCACGGAAGACGACGAGGTCGCGCCCGTCGACGGTGACCACTTCCCAATAGCGCCGGCGCACCGGCCGGTCGGTCCACCAGCGATCCTCGACGAGCCACGACTCGCGCACGGCGACGACCTCGTGGTGGTCGACCGCCTCCGGGCGCCCGCCGGGGCCTGCCAGGACAATGGTGGGGCGTGGGACGCCGAGACGGCGGGTGCCGGGGCTCATGGCCGGGCGAGCGGTGAGGGCGAAGGCATGTGGACGGCGGCGAGTGGAGAGGCGGCGTCACACCTCGAACGGCGTCAGCACGGCGCGGCGCTCGGGGACGCGCGAGTCGGGATCGACGGCGAGGATGCGCAGCGCTGCCTCGGGGCCGGCCGCGGCGCGCGCCTGGCGGATGGCCTCGCGCAGCCGCGCCCGGCGGCGGACGCGCGAGTCGTCGAAGAGCGCCGCGCCGACGGGGTGCGGCGGCCCGAAGCGCTCCACCGACAGACGCAGGGTCTCGGCAGGCGCGGGCAGCAGCGTCAGGCGCTGGGCGAGGACGAGACGCATGCGCCCTGCATCCGACAGCGGCTCGCGAAAGACGACGCGTTCGCGCCAGGTGCCGCCCTCGACCAGCGCCGCGCCGAGGACGACCGCGCGCAGCGTGCGCCCGTCGCGCTCGCGCCGTGCCAGCAGTCGATCGACCAGCAGGCCCAGCGCCCGCTCGAGCTGGGCGCCCGAAGAGGACTCCTCGAGCTCGAGCAGCTCCTCGAGCAGCTCGCCGGGATGGCGTGGGCGCAGCGGGGTGTCCTTCCCGCACGCAAGGTCGTGAGCGAGCATGCCGAGCGGGCCGAAGCGATCGGCCACCACGGCGCGCGGCAGCGCGGCGAAGGCACCGAGCGTGGCGATCCCCAGGCGCTCGAGCTCCTCCGGCAGCGCTGCCAGCTCTGGTCGGTGGCGCAGCAGCGCGACGGGCTCGGCGGCCAGATCCTCCGCGCCGGCGACCACGCCGAAACGACGATCCTCGGCGCGCGCCGCAGCGGCCACGACCGCGCAGAAGCGTGAGGGGCCGGCGCCGAGCCGGAGCCCGCCCGTTCCCGACTCCGGGCTCGGCGGTATCCGGTGACGCAGCGCGGCATGGGCGGCGCCGAGCACTCCATCGAGCGAGCCGCCGTGCAGGCGCTGCAGCCCGCGCGCATCGAAGCAGGCCAGCCCCGGATGGACCGACTCCACCCGTGCCCCGACCGCCTCCAGTCGTTCCAGGACGCGCTCCCAGGCGTCGGCCACCCCGACCGGGTCGGGTGGCACGAGCGCCAGCCGCGGACAGCGCGCCAGCGCCTCTCCCATGCGCATGCCCGGATGGATTCCGAAGCCTTCGGCCGCGGCCGAGACCTCCCCCACGAGCTGCTCGCGCCCGGGCTCGGGAGCCAGCGCGGCCGGGCCGCGCAGCAGCGCCGGGCGCGCAGCAGCGGCGACGACGAGCTCGAAGCGGGGAAGCAGGACGCAGACGACGTGCATCGAACGTATGTTCGCACCGAACCGCGGCAGGATCAAGCGCCCGCGGTGTCAGCTCTGCGCGATGACCAGCACGATCGTGGCCAGCGCGAGCACGATCCCGCCGACCGTGAACAGCATCACCAGCTCGAAGCGCAGCGGCGTGTGCACGTTGTCGGCGACCGCCCGGTCGAGCGCGCGCTGGCGGAGGGCCCCGGTCAGCAGCAGGCCGATGGCAAGCGCCCCGTAGCCGATGCCGAGCGCGATGTACGGCCACGAGGCGACGCCGAGCACCTGCGGCGCCAGGCGCCCGACCGCGAGCGCGCCGGCGGTCGCGGCCAGGGCCGTGCGCCACCAGGCCAGCCACGTACGCTCGGCCGCCATCGACGTGCGTTGCGCGACGTCCGGGGCGAGCGCGGGAGCTACCGCCGGCGGCTCCTCGACGGGCTGCTGCTGCGGCATCGGCGTGATCTAACCACGCTCAACACCCTCAGACGATGACCGCGTCCTCGTAGCCCGCCCTGCCGGCAGCGCTGGAGTCGAACAGCTCCCAGCGCTCCATCCAGCGGTGGGTGCGCTCGAACATGTCGCGCGTGTAGGGCTCGAAGACGATCCGCTCGCCCGGACCGAAGCGCCGCACGTCGACACCGTCGCGCAGATCGTCGGGCAGCTCACGGTGCCAGTAGTGCTTGTAGCGGTCGGCATCGAGGTCGATCTCGCGCTGGGCGTGGCGCATGGCGCGGAAGTAGCGCTCGAGGTCCTCCGTCTCGGCGGCCTCGCTGACGAGGAAGCCCATGATGAACGTCGTGTCGACGAGCTTGCGCAGCCCGTGCTGCTCGAGCAGGTAGTACTGGGCCCCGAAGACGTTGGCCGCCTCGATCCGCCCATCCAGCATCAGCCTGACGCGATCCCACGGACGGCCGACGAAGTCCAGGGTGAGAGCCGACCGCTCGAGGAACGGCTCGAGCCCCTGAATTGCCGAGTAATGGCTCCCGGAGTGATAGCCGACGCCGACCTTGACCCCGGCGAGGTCCTCCGGGCGCTGGTAGGGCGAGTCCGCGGCGACGAAGATGCCCGAGACGCACACCGAGTAGGCCTTGCCCCACATCCGACCATGGCGATCGGTCGCGGCGGCGTTGACCACCCAGTGGCACGCGCCCGAGACCGCGCACGAGCGGCCCTCCTCGATGTCCTCGAAGGCGCCGCTGCGCACGGCCATCGGCGCGGTGTCGGAGGGCGCGACCGAGGCGCCCGGCGCGTAGACCGAGCCGCCGGCGAACCCCTCCGGGTCGAACTCGTAGTCGAGCCCCTCGTCGCGGAAGAAGCCCTCGTCCTCGGCCACCCACTCCTGCAGCCGGACGTGCGGTTGGATACGAAATCGGGCCATGCCGCGATGCTAGCCCTGCGCACCGCCCGCGGCCCCCGCGCGTCCGACGTCGGACGGTCAAAGGTAGGGAGCCGAACCTCAAAGATGGGGCAGCCGCCCGATGCGGGCCGCTCCCATCGCTCGTAGGTTCGAGGCCTACCGACAAAGGGGGAACGATGAGCAGACGTGCCGTACTGACCCTGCTGGCCGGCCTGGCGATCGCGCTCGGCGCCGGCGTCGTCGCCACGGCCAACTCGTCGCCGGAGCATTCGCCCGCGCTCGCCAGACAGCTCGCGTCCGCGCGGCTCGCGACCGCCAAGTACGCCACCGACCTCGACAAGGCCAAGGCCGACGGCTACTCGATCATCACCCAGATGATCCCCGACATGGGCTGGCACTTCATGAACCCGGCGATCAAGGACTTCGACGTCCGCCGCCCGCCGATCCTCGTCTACGAGCGCAAGGCCGGCACGTGGCAGCTCGCGGCGCTCGAGTGGGTCTTCCCGAAGAAGCCCGCGATCCCGCCGCTGCGCGGCGCGCGCTACGGCTCATTCCCGGCCGCATGCCATTACGCGGACGGCACCTTCGTGCCGACGCCTGAGGAGAGCCGCTGCCCGCACACGGCGCCCAAGACGGGAGCCGCCTTCACCTTCTGGCACCCGGACCTCGTGACCATGCACGTGTGGCTGTGGTATCCGAACCCCGACGGGCTGTTCGCGAGCTACAACCCGCTGGCCAGGCCGTTCAACGGGGGGTAGGCCGAGATGACGCGGCGCCCGCCTCAGGCGGGCGCCGCCAACCCGCGTTCGCGCTCGACGAGCACCCGGCGCAGCAGCTTGCCGGTCGGCGAGCGCGGCACCTCGTCGACGACGATGACGTCGGCGAGCCGCTTGTACGGCGCCACCCGCTCGGCCACCCACGAGGCGAGCGTGGACGGATCGACGTCTTCGACGAGCGAGACGTAGGCCACTGGGACCTCGCTGGACTCCTCGTCGAAACGCGGAACGACGGCGGCGTCGACGACCGCGGGATGCGCGCTCAGCTCGGCCTCGAGCTGCGCCGGAGCGACGTGGTAGCCGCGCACCTTGATGAGCTCCTTGAGGCGATCCACGACGAACAGCTGGCCGTCCTCGTCGAAGCGCACGAGGTCGCCGCTGCGCAGCCAGCCGTCGGCGTCGATCGCCGTCAGCGTCGCGACCTCGTCGCCGAGGTAGCCGCGCATGACCTGCGGGCCGCGGACCCACAGCTCGCCCGTCTCCTCCGCGCCGACGCGCTCGCCGCTGTCGGGATCGACGACGATCGCCTCGGTGCTCGGCGCCAGCAGACCCGCCGAGCCGTGGCAGACGGGCTCGGACGGCAGCGAGACCGGCGCCCCCTCCGTCATCCCGAGCGCCTGCCCGACCGTGCACCCCAGGCGCGTTTCGCACTCGAGCTCGAGCTCGGCCGGACATGGCGCCGCGCTGAGCATCACGAGGCGCAGCGAGGAGAGATCGAAGCGGTCGACCATCGGATGGCGCGCGAGCGCGCGCGCGATCGGCGGCACCGCGAAGATCATCGTCACGCGGTGCTCCTCGATCATGCGCAGGAGAGCCTCGAGCTCGAAGCGCGGCAGCGTGACGATCTTGGCGCCGGCGCGCAGCGCATGGTTCAGCGAGGCCGAGCCGAACACGTGCGCGAAGGGGACGATCCCGGCGAGGACGTCGTCGGGGCGGGCGCGTGTGAGTGGGACGGCCGCGAGCTGGCGCAGGAGCGCCACCGCCGCGCCGTGCGGCTGCATGACGCTCTTGGGCAGCCCGGTCGTGCCGCTGGAGCTGAACAGGAAGGCCGTGGCACGCGGGTCCTGCGCGTCGGGAGCGACCGGTTCGCCGAGCGGCAGCGACGCGACGCCGAAGAGCGCCTCGGCCCCGGCGGCCTCGGCTGCCTCGGCGGCCTTCGGCATCGCGGTCGTGTCGGCGACCACGTAGCGGGCGCCCGTCTGGCGCAGGAAGGTGGTGAGCTCGCGCGCGGTGAGCAGCGGGCTGGCGGGTGCGAGCGTCAGCCCGGCCATCAACGTCCCGTGCGCCACGATCGGAAAATCCGTTCCGTTGGAGGCGACGACCGACAGCACGTCGCCCCGGCGCGCGCCGGCGCGCCGCAGACCGCCCGCCAGCCGCATGGCGCGATCGAGGAGCGCCGCGTAGGTCAGCGTGGCGCCGGTCGCCGCGTCGACGACCGCGACACGCCCCGGCGCCGCACCGCCGAGCACCTCGTCGTGGACCATCGCCGGAGCGGTATCCAGATCGGGAAATGGGCTGCGCCACAGAGTCATCGTTCCCCCTCAGCTATTATGCAGGAATCCTGCGGATAATACGCAGGCTCCCTGCGCGTTGTCAAGGAGCGACACCATGCCCACGAACGATCAGCGGCCGTTCACGATCATGATGGCGTTCCGGCGCACCGCGCGCCTGATGGTCGAGGAGCTGAGCGCTCGCCTGATCGCGGACGGCTACGAGGGCGTCCAGCCGTCTCACCACAACGTCTTCGAGAACATCGATCCGCACGGGACGCGGCTGACCGAGCTCGCCGCGCGCGCGGACATGACACACCAGTCGATGAGCGAGCTGGTGGCAGGGCTCGAGACCCGCGGCTGGGTCGAGCGCCGGCCGGACCCGACCGACGGCCGCGCGCGGCTGGTCTGCCTGACGCCGGAGGGCCGCGACCTGACGCGTCGCGGCCTGCACCACATCAACGAGATCGAGGCCGCGTGGCAGCGGCGCTGGGTTGAGGCCGGGCACGAAGGCCAGTTGCGTCCGATTCTCGAACGCGCGCTCAAGGAGGCCGACGGCTAGACCACGAGAGCCGCCACCTGCGTCTGCGCCTCGGCCTCGGACAGGCCGCCGTGGTGGCCTCGGAAGCGCATGTCGAAGCGATGGGGCTCGCGCCACCACACGGTCTCGCCGACCGCGGGGAGCACGCAGACGTCGGGCAGCCGTACGCGCAGCTGCTCGCCGACCGCTCCCAGCCAGCCCGCCCGGACGAGGTCGGCGACGCGGTGCACGGTGGCCCGCCCGCCGACAAGCCGCTGCAGGCCGTCGACCACGTCGTCGATGTTGTCCTCCGGGCAATGCAGGAAGAGGTCGCGGGCCGAGCCGGCGGGCGCGAGGACGCGGCCGTTGCGCCCGCGGGCCAAGAGGCCGAGCAGCTCGGGCCATGTCTCGTTGACGTAGATCGTCGTGGCCGGATCGACGTCGACCTGCCCATGATCGGCGGCGAGCAGGACGACGGTTCCCTCGGGCAGCGCGCGCAAGCCGGCGTCGAGCGCGTCGAGGCAGCGCTCCACGGCGGCGGTGAAGTCCGGCGAGGAGGGTCCCTTCATGTGGCCGGTGTAGTCGACCTCGTCCCAGTACAGATAGGCGTAGGCCGGCCCGTCGGCCGCGCGCAGCGTCGTCGCGAGCTCGGCGAGCCCCGGACGCAGCTCGGTCATCGCGTGGATGTGCGCGCCACGCGCGAGCACGCTGTCGTAGGTCGACGGCGTGAAGGCCGCCGGCTGGAACGCATGACAGGCGACGCCCTTTGCGCCGAGGCGCTCGTAGAGCGTCGGCGCCGACGGCAGCACCGCATCGGGGTCGGCGCCCGCCCGGATCAGCGTGTCGCGCGCGTTGTCGCCGGCGTAGGAGAACAGGAGCGGGGTCACGATCGCGTCGAGGCCGGGGTCGTAGACGTTCCACTCGTAGAGCCCGTGCTCGCCCACCGGCGCGCCGGTGTGCAGCGTGGTCACGTGCGCCGTCGTGGTCGCCGGGAACTGGGTCGTCAGCCGCGTCACCGCGTCCATCCGCTGCAGCAGCGGATGATCGCCGTGGCGGGTGAAGAAGGTCCAGCCGAAGGCATCGAGGAGCACGAGCACCACGCGCTGAGCCCGCGCCGGCACGCCCTCGAGGGCGACGCCGCCGTCCCCCAGCCCGAGCAGTCGCTCGACCGTGGCCGGGAGCGCCGCGAAGCCGCCGCCGTCGTAGCGCGGGATGATCACCAGTGGGTCTCCCGTGAACGTTGCACCTGAAAGCCCGGGATGCCGGC
>DATBKW010000246.1:0-15743 GCA_036555665.1 Solirubrobacteraceae bacterium
CCTCGCAGCCGGTCGAGCTCGCCCGCGCGACCGCTGAGGACGAGTATCGGCACCGCCGGGTCGATGCGGCTGGCCACCCCGTCGGACGCGCGGGCGGCGCGGACGATGTCCAGGCCCGAGCCGTCGGGCAGGACCAGATCGATCACGGCGAGGTCTGGGAACTTCGTCTCGAGCAGCCGCAGGCCGTCGCGCACGTTCTCGGCCACCAGCAGCTCGTAGCCGTCGGCCGTCAGGTTGTCGGCCAGGAAGGTGCGCGTCGGTTCGTCGTCCTCGACGACGAGGATGGTGGGGGCGGGGTCGGCGAGGCTCATGGCCGTTGTAGGCCGCGGCGGCGAAAGTCCTCCCCCGCAGTCGCCCATTACCCTGGCGCCCGTGGACCTCAGCCCGCCGGAGATCCGAGTCCTCGGGTGCCTGCTCGAGAAGCAGCGCACGACCCCCGAGGCCTATCCGCTCAGCCTCAACGCGCTGCGCCTGGCCTGCAATCAGTCGACCAACCGCGATCCGGTCGTCGACTACGACGAGGCGACGATCCGCGAGGCGCTGCACCGCCTGTCGCGGCGGCGCTGGGCGCGGCTGGCCAGCGGGCCGGGCAGCCGCGCGCCGAAGTACCGCCACCTGCTCGACGAGGCGCTCGCCCTGCCCGACGACGAGCTCGCCGTGCTGTGCGTGCTCATGCTGCGCGGCCCGCAGACCCCCGGCGAGCTCAAGCAGCGCACCGAGCGCCTGCACCCGCTCGCCGACCTCGCCGCCGTCCATGCCGCGCTGGGGCGCCTCATCGAACGCGAGCTCGCGGCGCGCCTGGAGCGCCGGCCCGGGCAGAAGGAGGAGCGCTACACGCAGCTGCTCGGCGAGGATGCGGTGGAGGTGGCGCCCGCGGCCGTGACGGCAGCCTCGGTCGCGCCCGCGCCGGTCGCTGCGCCGGCGCCGCCGCTTGCCGACGACGCGCCGCACGCGGCACCCGCACCCGACCCCCGCATCGACCGCCTCGAGGACGAGATCGCGACGCTGCGAGCCGACGTCGCGGCGCTGCGCGCGTCGCTCGACGCGCTGCGCGCCGAGCTCGGCGCCTGACGTCGTCAAACGAACGAATCAGGTGCAACATCACATTCAGGGGACCCGGCGTGGAAGGGATCGCCCTTAGGATGCCGACGACCCCACGGACACCGTCCCCGGCGGGGTTTCTCAAGGGCATGGACACGACCCGCCGCGGCAACTACGACTCCGGAGAGGACTTCGTTCTCGAGTACGGCGAGCTGCGCTTCACCTTCAACGAGCGCGACTTCGCCGAGCGCTGCGAGCAGGCCGCCATCAAGCTCGGCTTCGTCTCCGGCCGCCTCGACGAGCCCGAGCTCGAGGACCTCGTCAACCTCGCGGTCAACGGCGAGATCCAGGAGCCCGCGTCTGCCCTGGGCGAGCACGTCAACGACTGCTGGCCCGAGCTGGTCGGCCCCAGCGACCGCTCGCTGGTGCACTGGCTGCGCCGGCTCGTGTTCCGCTCGGCGTGGCTGGACCAGCGCGTCAAGGAAGGCGAGCTCGACGTCCAGTTCGACGCGGTGTCGCACACGTTCCGCTACATCCAGCCCGACCGCGACGGCGAGCCGGTCGAGCTGGCGCCCGAGCCCTCCTGGGGCCGCGTGGCCTACCAGCCGCGCTAGCGAGTGGGCCTTCTAGTCGGCCTCCGCCCTCGCGGCCGCGATCGCGTCGGCCCCCGCGTCGCCCACCAGCAGCTCCGGGCGCAGCGTCCCGCTCGCGCCGAGGTCGAGCGCGGGGAAGTTGCGTGCGGCCGTGCGGGTCGCATCGAGGCCGATGACCGTGGTCTCGCCGCCGAGCGGCCGGCTCGCCGTGGCGATGACGGTGAGCGAGCCGCCGTCGACGATCGCGCGCGCGGCGGCGAGCGCGCGGCGCGCAATGCTCGGGGCGATGTTGTCGAGCGTGTCGACGAGCACGACGGCGTGGCCTCCGCGGGCGGCGATGCGCTGCGCGGTCTCGACCGCGCGCTCCAGCGCCTGCGCCTGAGCGTCGCTGCTCGCGGCGAGCGTCAGCGCGGCGGCCGGCTCGATCGAGCCGGCCTTCCACTCGGCGGCCTCCTCGGGGCGCACGCCGACCAGCACGAGGCTCAGCTCGAGCTCTTCGGCGCCGGCCAGCGCGGCGGCGACCCGTCGCAGCGTCTCGGTCTTGCCGGCCAGCGGCCCGCCGGTGATGACCACGCGCGAGCCGCGGCCGATCGGCGTCAGCCACTCGATCGCCTTGAGCGTCGGGTCGTCGGAGCCGAGCTCCAGGCGCACCGACGGGAAGGCGCAGGGCAGCTCGTCGTAGGGCGTGCCCTCGGCGACCTCCTCGGCGGGCGAGCCGTTGATCGTGTCCACGCGCACCAGCGACGGGTAGCGCTCCGAGCGCCGCGGCTTGCGCACCGGGCCCGACACGCGATCGCCGGAGACCAGTTCGCAGCGGCGCACCTGCGCCGCGGAGACGTAGACGTCGTCGTCGGAGGGCTCGGGGGGATCGAGGCGCACGAAGCCCGAGCCGTTGCCGAGCAGCTCGACGACGCCCTCGACGACCTCGTCGCGGCGCTCGCCGGCGCCCTCGTCGTCGTCGCGGTCGCCCGCGTCGCGGCCCGAGCGCCCGCGGCCGCCGCGGGTGCCGCGCCGCCGGCGCGGCCGGGCCTCGGCCTCCTCGGCGGCCTCGTCGACGATCTCGGCGGCCACGCCTTCGGCGTCGTCGCCGTCGCCGTTCGCGCCGTCGCGCTCGAGGATGCGGTCGATGAGGTCGGCCTTGCGCAGACGACGGAAGCCGTCGATGCCAAGCTCCGAGGCGATCGCGTGAAGGTCGGCCAGCGGGCTCGCCTCGAGGGCGTCGCGATGCAGCACGGTCATTGGGGTTCCTCCTTGGGGAAGTCGATGGGTGTCGGTGGGCAACCCGGCCGCGTTGACGTTCAGCGGCCGGCGACCCCTGCAGCGCCATCAGGCTAGCGGTCCGCGCGGATCCACTTCAGCTTCTCGTCGTCGTCGTCGAACGACGGGACCTCGGCGCGGCCCTCGAGGACCGCGTCGACCGCGAGCGCGTCGCGCACGGCGGCGACGTCGTGCACGCGCAGGATCGCCGCGCCCGCGCGCGCCGCCCACAGCGACGCCGCGATCGTGCCCGCAAGGCGCTGCTCCGGCGGGCGTCCGGTGATCGCGCCGACGAAGTACTTGCGCGAGACGGCGAGCAGCAGCGGGCGGCCGAGCGCGCGCAGACGGTCCAGCGCGCGCAGCACCTCGACGGTCTCGCCGGGGGTCTTGGCGAAGTCGGGCCCGGGATCAAGGACGAGCTGCTCGTCCGCGACGCCGTGTCGCCGCGCGAGGGCCACGCGCTCGCGCAGGAAGGCCTCGACGTCGCCGGGCACGTCGGTCCCGTAGTCCGGAAACGACTCCCGCTTGGGCTCCGCGCGCGTGTGCATGAGCACGAGCGCCGCGCCGGTCTGCCCGGCCAGATCGGCCAGCGCGGGATCGGCGAGGCCGCTGACGTCGTTGAGCATCACCGCGCCCGCATCGAGGACGGCGCGCGCGACCTGGGCTTTCCAGGTGTCGACCGACACGGCGACGCCCTCGGCCACGAGGCGCTCGACGAGCGGCGCCACGCGCGCGATCTCCTCGTCGGGCGACGTCGCGGGTGTGTAGGTCACGCCGGACTCGCCGCCGACGTCGATGAGATCGGCACCGTCGGCGACGAGGGCCAGCGCGTGGCGGACCTGCTCGTCGAGCGTGTCGAGCCGCACGTCGTCGGAGAACGAGTCGAGGCCCGTGTTGACGATGCCCATGATCAGCGGAAGGCCCGGCTCGACCGTAACCATGCGCTCGCGCAGGCGGAGGTGCATGCTCAGAGCGTGTAGTGCAGGAAGAGGTGATCTCCGGCGCGGTGGATGTCGCGCAGCGCCAGGCCGGCGGGCGGCTCGAGCGCCGCGCCGCCCAGCGGTGTCGGCGCGTCGCCCGCCACCAGCAGCGGCGCGACGGTGAGCATCAGATCGTCGATGCAGTCAGCCGCGACCAGCTCGCGCAGGAGCGTCGGGCCGCCCTCGCAGAGGACGACGCGCGCGCCGCGCTCGGTCGCGAGGTGCTCGAGGATCGCGGGCATCGTCAGGCCGCCCGGCTCGAAGCGGTGCGCGGCGACCCATGCGCCCTGGCTGGGCACCTCGCCCTCGGCCTCCGTGTACACCTGCACGCGGGCGGTCGGCTCGGCCAGCAGCGGGATGTCGGTCGCCATGTCCAGGCGGCGCGACACCGTGGCCACGACGGGCTCGGCCTCCAGCCCGGCCGCGACGCGGTGGGCGCGCTGGTCGTCGTCGAGGAGGTTGGCGTAGCGCTCGGCGCGCAGCGTTCCGGTGCCGACCAGGATCGCGTCGACGGCGGTGCGCAGCTCGCGCAGCAGCGCGCGGTCGGCCGGGTGGCCGAGGCCGACCGACTTGCCCTCGACCGCGGCGCGCCCGTCTGCGGAGGCGATCATGGCCGCCACGACGCGCGGTCGCAGGGCGGTGCCCGGCGTCTCGCGCAGGCCGAGCGCGCGGACCACCTTGCGCGCCGACCAGCCGGTGCTCGTGTCGGTGAGCGGCCTCAGCCCGGCGTCGGTCACGCGGGCATCATGCCGCGTCAGCGGCCGCGGCGGCCCCGAGCAGCGCCGCCGCGGCCTCGGTCGCGGCGTGACGCGGGCCCCCGCCGCGCGCCGTTGGGCACGGCGCGACGGCGGGAGTCCGGCGGCGGCCGGCGCCGAGGCGCTGGAAGGCGCCTCGGCTTCCACCCATCCGGCTTCGCGTCCCGCGGCCACGAGGGCGAGGCAGCGGGTCATTGGCCGCGTCGGTCGGGATCCCCGGCGCGCGCACGGCGCGGCATCCTATCCTCACGGCGGGCGGTGTGAATGGCACGACGAGCGGTACCTATCGCACGATGCGTGTTTTTCGTGGCAGCGACGGCCACGACCGCGCGGCTACTTGCGAATCGTGATCCGGCGCTTGACCGCGATCACGTTGCCGGCCTTGTCGCCGGCGCTGACGCGCACGGTCACGTGCCCCGAGTGGCCGTAGCGATGTGCCGCCCTGATGCCGACGACCGTGCGCGAGCCGTCCCCGAACGAGATCCGCACGAACTTGAGGCCCGAGGCCTTCGCCTTGCTGCCGCTGGCATCGGTGGCCTTGACCGCGATCTTCACCAGCCCGCCGCGCTTGCGCGAGCCCGTGAGCTTGTAGCTGACCTTGGGAGGCCTCGCGTCGACGCGCAGGTTGCGCAGCGGGGTGGCGGTCGCCTGCCCGCGGCGGTCGATGGCGACCACGCGCCACCGGTGCAGCCCGTCCTTGACGCGCGCGGGCAGCTTGATGCCGGTGGACGTCGTCTGCGCCACGGGCACGCCGTCGATCTGCACCTGGTAGGTGAGCGGGCCCCAGAGCTCGAAAGAGGTGCCCCACTTCAGCGGCGGTCGTGCGAACTTGCGCCACTTCGTCGTCGTGTTGCCGCGGAACGCTCCCGGCGCGCGGTCGAAGGTGCCGACGACGATCTGGCTGCCGGCGCCCGTGCCCTGCACGAACGCGACGGCCACGTCGCCGGCACGATCGGCGGAGGCGAGCAGGCCGCGCGACGCGTCGGTGGGCCCCAGCGCGGGGTTCGACAGCGCGGCGTCGGGGCCCGGCGCCGTCACGACGCGCGAGGCCGGGACGTAGTCGTAGGGGCGCGCGTGGATCGACCGCCCGCCCGCGGCGTCGCCCTGCTGGAAGGCGATCAGCCCATCGCCGCTCTCCGCCACGGCCGGCACCGGCGCGGGGGCCACCCCGAAGCCGCCGCCGATCACGAGGCCGGGGTTGAACACGTCGTCCTTGAGCACCGCGCCGTAGGCCCCGTTCGTCGACGTGCCGCCGATGCCGGCGTAGCCGACGCCGCGCCCGTTGATCGCCACGCGCGGGGCCTCGGCGCCTTCGGCGACTTCCAGCGGCACGGGCGGGTCGAACTGCGACCCGACCAGGCGCCGAGCGACCGCCCCGCCACCCTGACGGAAGACGGCCCAGGCGAAGCTCGAGTCGTCCTCGCTGGAGATGTCGGGCTCGTCGGCGGCATCGCCGAGGTCCTGAGGCGCGGTCGACAGCCGCAGCTCGAAGATGCGCCGCGCGTAGACGTGGCCGGCCTCGCCCCACACGACCGTGGCGATGCCGTCGGCGGCGACGGCGACCTTGGAGCGCCCCGTCCCGGTCCCCGAAGCGTCGGCCGGGTTGATGTCGAGGACACCGGGAACGCCGTTGAATGCGACGCCGTTGCGCTCCAGCCGTGCTGCGCCGACGTCACCGTTGGTGGTCCAGGTCAGGTACGCGACGCCGTTGATCGACATGGCGACGTCGGGATCGGAGCCCGCGGCGGCGATCTGCTGGATCGCGGCGTAGCCGGGTGCCCCGGCGGGCCGCACGACGCTGAACACGCCCCCGCCGCTGACGAAGGCGACGACCAACCGCCCGCCGTCGGACGCGGCGACGACCGGCTGCGCGCCGGCGCCGGCGAGCCCCGCATCCACCTGCTCGGGCGGCTGGAAGGCCCCGTTGATCAGCCGCGACACGAAGATGTGAGGCACCCCGCCCACTTGCTTGACGTACGCCAGCGCGCCGGTTCCGTCGCGGGCGACGTCGAGGTCGCCGAGCGACTGGATGTCCGCGCTGGGACCGTCGATCGCCTCGCCGGGGATGAAGGCACCGGCGACCGCGCCCGCGGACGCGGGCAGCGCGAGGGCGAGCAGCGCGAGCGGCACGAGCAGGGCGGGCGGGGCGATGCGGCGGCGCATGTGGCGGACGGGGCTCCTTGGACGGGCTGGACCGGTCGTCGGGATGCAACCGGCGAGACCGCTGAAAGTTACGGATCGGTGACGATGCCTTCGGCAGTCGCCTCGTCGAGGAAGGCCTGCGCCTCGGCCTCGGCGCGGCGCGGCTCCCAGCCGAGATCCTGGGCCATGGCCAGGGCGACCCGCCGGGCGGTCTCACCCGCGGGGTCGGCGACCGGGCGCGCGGCGAGCAGGCCGACGCGCGTGCGCCGCAGCAGCGCATCGCCGACGCTCGTGGCCTGCTCGCGCCGTGCCGCGTGGACCGTTTCGGCCAGCAGGTCGGCCGGCCCGCCGCGGACGATCGGCTGCGCGAGCTCGCCTCGCTCGGCCGCGATCGCCAGTACCTCGCGCGCCGCGTGGCCGTAGCGCCGGGCGAGGTGCTCGTAGGCGTCGTCGGGCACGCCCTCGACGCGCGGTATCTCGGCGGCGTCGATGGCCTGGCCCAGCGGGATCTCCTCGGTGCGGCACGGCGCGGTACGCGCGTCGCGCTCGACGAGCCGGTCGACCGCGAGCTTCGCCATCCGCCGCCAGGTCGTGAGCTTGCCGCCGGTGATCGTGATCATGCCGCTGGAGGTCTCGTAGAGCTCGGCCTTGCGCGAGATGTCCACCGATTTCTTCGGGTCGCCGGTGGAGATCAGCGGGCGCACGCCGGCGTAGGCGCCGGTGACGTCGGCGCGGCCGAGCTGGACGCCGAAGAAATCGTTTACAGCGTCGAGCAGGTAGGCGACGTCCTCATCCGGCGGCCGCACGTGGTCGAGGTCGTCTGCGTCGTATTCGTTGTCGGTCGTGCCGATCAGCGCCGACCCCAGCCACGGCAGGGCGAAGATCGCGCGACCGCCGCCGGCCGGCACGATCGCGCCCGCCGCGAGCGGCAGCGCCGCGCGGGAGATGGTGATGTGCGTGCCGCGCGAGGGACGGATGCGTGGCACCTCAGCCTCGTCGTGCAGCTCGTCGGGCCGCAGGCGATCGGCCCACACGCCGGTGGCGTTGACAACGTTTTCCGCGCGCAATTCGAAGCGCTCGCCGCTGAGCACGTCGCGCGCGCACACGCCGCGCGTGCGCCCACCGTCGTCGAGCAGGTCGGTGACCTCCACGCGGTTGGCGCACACGGCGCCGAAGCGCTCGGCCTCGGCCAGGACGGTCACGACGAGGCGACTGTCGTCGGTCTGGCAGTCGTAGAAGAGGTAGCCCGAGCTCGGCGCGCGCCCGGCCAGCGCCGGCAGCAGCTCGACGACCTCGTCGCCGCCGATCACTCGGTGGCGCTCGGGCTCCCAGTCACCGTCGCGCCGGCGCCCGCGCGCCATCGCGTCGTACAGGTTGAGCCCGACGCCCACCATGCGATCGGGCCGCGCGCCGTCGAACGCGGGGACCACGAACGGCAGCGGACGCACGAGGTGCGGCGCGAGCCTGACCATGAGCTGGCGCTCGAGCAGCGCCTCGCGCACGAGGCCGAGGTCGAAGTTCTGCAGGTAGCGCAGGCCGCCGTGGACGAGCTTGCTCGACCGGCTCGACGTCCCTGATGCGTAGTCGGCCTTCTCCACCAGCGCGACCGAGTAGCCGCGCGAGGCCGCATCGAGCGCCACACCCGCGCCCGTGATGCCGCCCCCGACGACCACCACGTCGAAGCGCTCCGAGCGCAGGGCGGCGAGGGCGTCGGAGCGGGCGATCACGTGGCCATCCTGGCAAGCGCGCGCAGCCCACGCCGCGCCTGTAATGCTCCGGGCGTGCCGGCGCTCGCCTCGGTCTGCGTCTTCTGCGGCTCCAACGCGGGCGCCGACCCCGCCTACCTGGCGACCGCGCAGGCCGTCGGTAGCGGCCTGGCCCAGCGCGGGATCCGCGTCGTCTACGGCGGCGGGCGCGTCGGCATGATGGGCGCGGTGGCCGATGCCGCGCGCGACGCGGGCGGCGAGGTCGTCGGCGTCATGCCGCGCCAGATGTTCGACCGCGAGATCGGCCACACCGGCATCGACGACCTCCGCGTCGTCGGCACGATGCACGAGCGCAAGGCACTGATGGTCGAGCTGTCCGACGCGTTCATCGCGCTGCCGGGCGGGATCGGGACGCTCGAGGAGCTCTTCGAGGTCTACACCTGGGCGCAGCTCGGCATCCACGCAAAGCCGCTGGGCCTGCTCGACGTCGCCGGCTACTTCCAGCCGCTGGCCACGTTGCTCGACCACGCCGTCGCGCAGCGGTTCCTGCGCGAGGAAACGCGAGCGATGCTCGCGATCGCCGGCGATCTCGAGGGTCTGCTCGCCGCCTTCGACGGCTGGCGCCCGCCGGCGACGCACAAGTGGATCGACCTGGACGAGACGTGACAGCGGTCTTCGACGGCCACAACGACGCGCTCGGGCAACTCCAGAAGGCCGGCGACCCCGCCGAGCGCTTCCTCACGGGCCTGCCCGAACGCCACCTCGACCTGCCGCGGGCCCGCGCGGGCAGCCTGGCCGGCGGCCTCTTCGCGGTCAACGCGCCCTCGCCGCCCGGCGAGGTGACCGCCGCCGAGACGATCTTCGAGATGAGCTACGCCGACCCCGTCGAGCACCGCGAGGCGGCGGCCTTCACGCTGGGCGCGATCGGGCGAGCGCACGCGCTGGCCGCGGCGAGCGACGGCGCGGTCGCGATCGTCACCGATGTGTCCGAACTCGACCGCTGTCGCGCGGATGGCACGCTGGCGATCGTCCTGCATCTCGAGGGCGCGGAGGCCATCGACCCCGAGCTGATCGCGCTCGACGCGTGGCATGCGGCAGGCGTGCGCTCCCTCGGTCTGGTCTGGAGCCGGCCGAGCGCCTTCGGGTACGGCGTGCCCTTCCGCTTTCCGGCCTCGCCCGACATCGGGCCGGGGCTGACCGACGCGGGCAAGTCCCTCGTCCGTCGTTGCGCGCAGCTCGGCATCCTGGTCGACGTCAGCCATCTCAACGCCGCCGGCTTCGCCGACGTCGCGCGCCTAGCCGCCGCGCCGCTCGTCGCCTCGCACTGCGCCTGCCACGCGCTGTGCGCCGCAAGCCGCAACCTCACCGACGATCAGCTGCGCGAGATCGCCCGCAGCGAGGGCCTCGTAGGCATCGTCTTTGCCGCCCCCTTCGTCCGCGCCGACGGCCACGACGATCCCGACACGCCCCTGTCGGCGATCGTCGCCCACGTGCGCCATGCCGCCGCCGTCGCGGGCATCGATCACGTCGCGCTGGGTTCGGACTTCGACGGCGCCACGATGCCCGCGCCGCTCGCCGACGTCGCCGGTCTCCCCCGCCTGCTGTCCGCGCTGCGCGACCACGGCTTCAGCGCAGCCGAGGTCGAGCGCATCGCGTGGGGCAACTGGCGCCGCGTGCTGGGTGAAGCCTGGGGCTAGTGGGTCTTCCCGCTAGCCGACCGGCGTGCGGTCGCGCTCCCAGGAGCGCCGGGCCCGGTCGAACGCCTCCCAGTCGATCGGGGGCGGCACGCGCGGGCCGCTGCCACCGCCGCCGCCACCGCCGTCGCCGTCGTCGCCGCCGCCGTCGTCGCGCGCGCCGCGCACCAGCCATGCCGCCACGCACGAGGTCTCGATGCCGGCGATGATCAGCAGCGAGCCGACGAGCTCGGCGCCGCCGACCACGACGATGATCGCGCCGCCGCCGTAGCAGAGCATCGTGAGCACCAGGAGGGTCCTTGCCGCGACGCGATGCGAGGCCGGCGCGGGCGCTCCAAGGAACGCGCGCCACATGGAAACGCACACGACGGCGGCAAGTGCCACCTTCGGAACGACGGGCAGCACAGACACGGGTGATGCGAGCCTACCCACCGTGCCGCAGAACGCAAGCGTCGTCGTCAAACGGAGGTCTAGAGTGCCTTCAGCTCGTCGGTGATTTCGCTGACCGAGGCTTTGGCGTCGCCGAAGAGCATGGCGGTCTTCGGGTTGTAGAAAAGCGGGTTGTCGATGCCGGCAAAGCCCGAGTTCATCGAGCGTTTGAGGATGATGACCGACTGGCTTTCGTCGACGTTGAGGATCGGCATTCCGTAGATCGGGCTGTCGGCTTTGGTGCGGGCGTCGGGGTTGGTGACGTCGTTGGCGCCGATGACGAGCGAGACGTCGGTGCGCCCGAACTCCGAGTTGGCCTGGTCCATCTCCTTGAGTTGGTCGTAGGGGACGTCGGCTTCTGCGAGCAGGACGTTCATGTGGCCGGGCATGCGCCCGGCGACGGGGTGGATGGCGAAGGTGACCTCGATGCCCTTGTCCTCCAGCAGCTTGGTCATCTCTCTGACGGCGTGCTGGGCCTGCGCGACCGCCATCCCGTAGCCGGGGACGATGACGACGTGGCTGGCGTAGGCCATCTGGACGGCGGCGTCGGCGGCGCTGGTGGACCTGACGGTGCGCTCGACGCCGTCATCGGTGGTGCCGCCGGTGGTGACAACGCCGCCGAACCCGCCGGCCACGATGGCGGGGATCGAGCGGTTCATGGCCTGGGCCATGAGGTTGGTCAGGATCGACCCCGATGCGCCGACGATCATCCCTGCCACGATCAGCGCGGTGTTGTTGAGCGCGACCCCGGTGGCGGCCGCCGACAGGCCGGTGAAGGCGTTGAGCAGGCTGATGACGACGGGCATGTCGGCGCCGCCGATGGGCAGCACGACGAAGTTGCCCAGGATGGCGGCGGCCAGCAGCAGGGCGATCATCAGGATCTCGGTGTCGGAGCCGGCGACGATCGCCACCGCGCACGCCACCGCGATCAAGAGCAGGGCGAGGTTGGCGAACTGCTGGGCCCTGCCGATCGAGATCGGGCGGCCGGGGAGAAGCTCCTGGAGCTTGGCGAAGGCGATGTTCGAGCCCCAGAAGGAGACCGACCCGATGATCGCCGCGAACAGGCTGAAGATCGCCACGTAGGTGGCCTCGTCGCTGTAGCCGTTGGTGTGGCGAAACTCCACCCACGCGATCAGCGCGACCGCCCCGCCGCCGACGCCGTTGAACAGCGCCACCATCTGCGGCATGGCGGTCATCTTGACCTGCCGCGCCGCCGGGACACCGACCGCGGTGCCGATCGCCACCCCGACGATGATCAGCCCCCAGTTGCCCATCCCCGGGATCAGGCAGGTGGCGACGACCGCGATCCCCATGCCGACGGCGGCGATCCGGTTGCCGCGCACCGCCGTGCGCGGGCCGGTCAACCCCATCAGCCCGTAGATGAACAGGCTGAAGGCGATGATGTAGAGCAGCGCGACGAGATCGGTGCGGCTCACGCGGCGTCCCTCTCGATCTGCGCGGGCGCGCCCTCACCCTCCTCCACGCGCGGCGTGGGCTTGCTTTTGAACATCTCAAGCATCCGGTCGGTGACCAGAAAGCCGCCGACGACGTTGATCGTCCCGAAGGCGATCGCGATCACCAGCAGCAGCTTGTTCAAGAAGCCGTCGACCCCAAGACCGAGCACGATGATGCCGCCCAGCACCACGATCCCGTGGATCGCGTTGGTGCCCGACATCAACGGCGTGTGCAGCGTGTTGGGCACCTTGGAGATCGTCAAGAAGCCCGCGAAGCCGGCCAGCACCAGGATCGCCAGGTTGGTCAACAGCATCAGGCCCTCACCGCCTCTCCCTCCCGTACGACGCACGCCCCCGCCACGACCTCGTCATCGAAGTCCATAGCCAGGTTGCCGTCGTCGTCGAGCAGCAACTCGAGCAGCGCCTGCACGTTGCGCGCGTAGAGCTGGCTGGAATGCTCGGGCATCGTCGCCGGCAGATTCAGCGGCGAGACGATCGTCACGTCGTGCTTGACCGCCACCTCACCGGGCTCGGTCAGCTCGCAGTTGCCGCCCGCCTCGCCGGCCAAGTCGACGATCACCGACCCCGGCTTCATCCCCTCCACCGCCTCGGCGGTGACCAACCGCGGCGCCGGGCGGCCCGGCACCAGCGCCGTCGTGATCACCACATCAAAGCCCTTGATCGCATCGGTCAACGCCTGCTGCTGCTGGGCCTTCTCCTCGTCGGTCAACTCGCGCGCATAGCCGCCCTCCCCGGCGGCCTCGATCCCGAGGTCCAGCCACCTGGCGCCCAGCGACTGCACCTGCTCGGCCACCTCGGGGCGCACGTCATAGCCCGTCGTCTGCGCGCCCAACCGCCTGGCGGTCGCCAGCGCCTGCAACCCCGCGACGCCGACGCCGAGCACCAGCACCTTGGCCGGCGGGATCGTACCCGCCGCCGTCATCAGCATCGGGTAGAAGCGCGTCGCGTGCTCGGCGCCCAGCAGCGCCGCCTTGTAGCCGGCCACGTTGGCCTGCGAGGACAGCGCGTCCATCGACTGCGCGCGCGAGATGCGCGGGATCGCCTCCATCGCAAACGCGGTGACGCCAGCCTGGGCGAGCGCCTCGAGCGTCTCGGGCTGGGTGCGCGGCGCCAGGAAGCCCACGAGCGTCCCGCCGCGCGCCAGTCGCCCGATCTCCTCGCCGGTCGGCGGCGCCACCTTGACCACGACGTCGGCGCTCCACGGGTCGCCGATCGACGCCCCCGCGTCGGTGAACAAAGCGTCGGGGATCAGCGCGGCCTCGCCCGCGCCGGCCTCAACGACGACCTCCACGCCCCTACCGCTCAGGCGCTTGACCACCTCCGGCACCAACGCCACACGACGCTCACCGGCGGCGCTCTCCTTGGGCACACCGACCTTCATGGGGCCGCGGAACCTATCAGCGCGGAACGATCGGGAACGTGCGGCGGTGGATTGCAGTGAGCGCCTGCGCGGTGACCCAGACCGGCGTCTGGCGGCTCGTGCGCGAGTAGCGGACGGAGCCGTCGCCCGCCGTCAGCGAGCGCACGTAGGCCAGCGGGGAGCGCGACCCGCCGTGAATCACGCGCGCCGGATCGCGCTCCGCCGCCACGAAGGCCTGGATCGCCCAGGCGGTTGACTGCGCGTTCGATCCGGCCCCCGGCTGCAGCGGAAAGCCGCCGTCGGGGTTCTGGTGGGCGAGCAGGAAGCGCACCGCCTTGCGGACCGTCGGCCCGCGTCGATGGCCGGCCGCGGCGAGGGCCTGAACGACGCCGGCCGTGTCGTCGATCCCGCTCGGGCCTCCGCGACCGGCGAAGTTGAAGCCGCCGTCGCGATTGGCCTGGCCGCCAAGCCAGCGCACGGCCGAGCGCACCTGGCGATCGCCGGTGTGCACGGCGCGCAGCGCGAGCACGGCGAAGGCGGTGCGGTTGACCAGCCCGTCCCATGACCCGTTGCGCCGTCGCGCGCGCAGCAGGCGCGCCACGAGGTCGGTCCCGTGGGCGCGCCGCGGCGAGGCGCGCTGCGCCACGAGGCCGAGGATCGTGCGCTCGATGTCGCCGACGTCGCGCATGCGTGGCGCGCCCGCGGCGAGGTAGCGGGCCACGCGGGGGTTGTGGTGCCCGGCCGCGGCGAGCCCCATCGCCGCCCACGCGGAGTACGGCTGGGTTGAGGCGTCGCCTTTGGCCGCGCCGAAGCCGCCGTCGCGGTTCTGGGCGGAGATCAGGTAGGCGGCCGGACTGGCCGCGCGCGCCGCGGCCGGCGCGGCGACGAGGACCAGGCCCGCCACGAGCGCGGCGGCCACCGGCTCCCAACGCACCTCGAAGCGCTCGCGGAAGCGCAGCAGCGCGCGCACGAAGGCCGGGCCGAAGGCCAGGCAGAAGAGGACGTTGCCGACCGCGTGGGCGATGTTGAACGACAGCGAGGTCGCGCTGAAGGCCAGGTAGCCGCTCAGCGTGCGTGGACCGGAGAAGGTCACCCACGTCGAGTAGTCGAGGATCGCGCCGTAGAGCAGCCCGGCCGCGCCGCAGGCGGCGGCCAGCGGGATCCGGCCCATGCGGCGACCGCTCGCGGCGCCGAGGCCGGCGCCGGCGAGGCCGACCAGTCCCCACGCCCCCATCTGCCACGGCGTCCACGGGCCCTGGCCGAAAACGACGTTCGACGCGAGCGCGGCGATGGCGCCGACCGCAAAGCCCGGCGCGCCGCCGAGCGCGAAGCCGCTGAGCAGGACGATGTCGGTCGTCGGCTTGACGTTGGGCAGCGGCGCGAAGGCGACGCGCCCGAGCGCGGCGAGCGCGGCGAGGGTGGCGACGAGCGCCAGCACCTTCGACGACGGGTGCGCGCGCTCGTACCACGCGAAGCCGGCGGCGAGCGCGGCGGCGAGCACCGCGAACGACGCGAGCTGCCACGTCACGGTGCGAGCTCCGTGAACATCCGCTTGCGGATCTCTTCGGCACCCGCTTCCGCGGTCAGCGCACCGGTGATCCGGGCGGTCTCGGTGGCGAAGTACCAGCCACCGGTCAACACGTCGCCGACCGCGCCGTCGGCGATCGGCCGCCCGTCGGCCAGCAGCACGACGCGCTCGGCGAGCGCGGCGGCGAACTCGGCGTCGTGGGTCGCCACCAGCACGGCGGCGTCGAGCGCGCGCAGGCGCGAGGCGAGCTCGCCCTTGGCGGCGCGGTCCATGCCGCGAGTCGGCTCGTCGAGCAGCACCGCCACAGGCGGCTCGCCGCCGTCGAGGACGACCGCGAGCGCCAGGCGCTGGCGCTCGCCGCCGGAGAGGTCGCGCGGGTGGCGGTCGGCGAGCGTCGCGAGGGCGACCTGCGCGAGCGCCGCCGCCGACGCCTCCTCGCCCACCGTCTCGTGCAGGAGGTAGTCGTTGGGGTTCTGCAGCAGCAGCGCGACACGGCCGGCGGCCTCGACGCGCCCGCGTGTGGGCCGCGCGAGGCCGGCGAGGTGGCGCAGCAACGTCGACTTGCCGGCGCCGTTGCGGCCCATGAGCGCGACGCGCTCCCCGGGCGCCAACGCGAGGTCGACGTCGCGCAGCACGGCCCGGCCGCCCGGCGGCTCGCACCAGACGCCGCGGGCGCGCAGGGCGAAGGGGTCGCGCTTGCGCGGGCGCCGCGGCGCCGGCGCGAGCGACGCGGCCGCCAAGGGATCCCGCTCGCGCGGGCGCCGCGGCAGCGGGGGCGACGCG
>DATBKW010000247.1:0-8481 GCA_036555665.1 Solirubrobacteraceae bacterium
CCGTCAGGCAAGGACGGGGCACCGACGGCGAAGCCGTTGGTCCCGAAGGAATGCCGAGGCATTTCGAGGGTCGAGGACGCCGCCTGGCGGTGATCGGCGCCCGGGGTTTCCGGTGAAACGTTGCGAGAAGGCCCACTAGCCGGTCGGGACCGCGGCGAGCGCGTCCTCCGGCGCGGTGAACTCCAGGCCCTGGTCGCGCGCGACGGGCTCGTAGGTCAGCTTGCCCGCGGCGACGTTGAGGCCCTTCATGAAGCCGGGGTCCGAGCCCAGCGCGCGGTGCACGCCCTCGTCGGCGAGCTTGAGCAGGTAGGGCATCGTCGCGTTGGTCAGCGCCCACGTCGAGGTGATGGGCACCGCGCCCGGCATGTTGGCCACGCAGTAGTGGGTGATGCCGTCGACCTCGTAGGTGGGATCGGAGTGCGTCGTCGGGCGCGAGGTCTCAAAGCAGCCGCCCTGGTCGATCGACACGTCGACCAGCACCGCGTTGCGCTTCATGAGCGACAACTGCGCGCGCGTGATGACCCGCGGCGCCTTGGCGCCGTGCACGAGCACCGCGCCGATGACGAGGTCCATCTCGGGCAGGCGCGACTCGATCTCCAGCGTCGAGGCGTAGCACGTCGAGCAGCGGCCGTTGAGCAGCACCTCGAGCTCGCGCAGGCGGTCGATCGAGCGGTCGTAGACGTAGGTCTCGGCGCCCATCCCGATCGCGATCTCGGCCGCGTTCTGGCCGACGACGCCACCCCCGATGACCATGACCTTGCCCGCGGCAACGCCCGGAACGCCGCCCAGCAGCAGCCCGCGGCCGCCGAGCGGCTTCTCGAGCATGAAGGCACCGGCCTGCGTGGCGATCTTGCCCGCGACCTCGCTCATGGGTGCCAGCAGCGGCAGCCGCCCGCGGCCATCCTCGACCGTCTCGTAGGCGATCGCCGTCGCCCCCGACTGAAGCAAGCCCTGCGTCTGCTCGGGATCGGGCGCCAGGTGCAAATAGGTGAACAGCGTGTGCCGCGGCTCCAGGCGCGCGACCTCGACGGCCTGCGGCTCCTTGACCTTGACGATCAGCTCGGCCTCGCCGAACACCGCGTCGGCGTCTGGGAGGATCTGCGCGCCCTGGGCGGCGTAGTGGGCGTCGGCGATCGCCGAGCCCTCCCCCGCCCCGGACTGCACCACGACCTCGTGGCCGCGGTCGTTGAGCTCGCGCACGCCCGACGGCGTCAGCGCCACGCGATACTCGTCGGCCTTGATCTCGGTGGGGACGCCAACCTTCACTGGGACACCTCGCTGTGCGTCGATGGACGGGTGACGATCTCGCGCCCCCGCAGGGCCAGCCAGAACTCGATGCGGTCGCGCGCCGAGCTCAGGTCACGGCCGGTGATCTCCTCGATCTTGCGGATCCTGTAGCGCAGCGTATGCCGGTGGCAGTAGAGCCGCCGCGCCGCCGCCTCCCACTGCCCGTTGCACTCGATGAAGGCCTCGAGCGAACGCATGAGCTCGCCGCCGTAATGGCCCTCGCCGTGCTCGATCGGCCCGAGCAGCGACTCGCAGAACAGCCGCAGGGCATCGGAGTCCTGCAGCGACAGCAGCAGCTGGAAGGAGCCGAGGTCGCGGTACGTCGCGATCGACGCCGCCGACGCGCCGTTGCCGGCGGCGCCGTTCGACGAGCCGAGCGCACGCGCCTCGAGGGCGCAGCGCGCCTCGTGGTAGGCCTCGCGTGCGCGGCCGGCGGGCACCGCCCGCCCCGCCCCGGCCAGCGGCCGCGCGCCGACGGCCTCGCCGGTGGCGGCGACGGCGCGCTCGGCCAGCTCGAAGAGCTCGTCGTCGAGGAAGCCGGGCAGCAGCGCGACGACGTACCGCGGATGGGTGGGGCTGCGAGCGACCAGCCCGCTGACCGCCTCGGCGCGCAGCGCCTCGGTCAGCGCCGCCTCGCAGGCCTCGGGCGTCGTGCGCTCCAACGGCCCGGCGACCAGCGCGGTCACGCGGCCGCCGAGACCGAAGGGCTCGAGGCGCCGCGTCAGCTCGGGGCCCTCGAGCTCGCCCGCGATGACCGCGGACAGCACGTCGCCGGCCAGCCGGCGCTCGGTCGAGTCGGCCACCCGGCGGCGCAGCAGCTCGAGCGCGACGACGGTCACCGCCTGGTGCAGGATCAACCGATCGATCTCGGCCAGGCCGTCGGCGTCCTTGGCGGCCACGAGCCACGCCTGCGGCAGCGCGCGCTCGGGCTGGTCGCCGCCACCGACGGGCAGCGCCAGGCCGCGGGTGGCCAGGTCGGGGTGCGCGGGCACGAAGCCGCGCCCGTCGCCGCGGCGCGCGCGCTCGCGCAGCTCGTCGCCCAGCGCCGCCACCAGCTCGGGATCGAGCTCGCGCCGGAACGTGCGCGCCGCCTGCAGCTCGCCGCGCCCGTCGAAGACGAGCGCCGGCCCGCCGATCAGCGTGGCCAGCGCCCCGACGATAGCGTCGAGGCCACGCTCGGAGAGGACGATCCGCTGCAGGCGCTCCTGCGCGGCGATCGACCGCTGCAGCAGCGCGTACTGCTCGTTGACCAGCCGCGTGAAGGCGTGCTCGGTCAGCGCGATGAACGGCAGCTCGTAGGGCACCTCGAAGAGCGGGAAATCGCGCTCGCGCGCGGCCTCGAGCAGCGCCTTCGGGACCTTCTCGTGGGTGAAGCCGGTGCCGAGCCCGAGGCCGGCCAGCCCGTGATCGGCCAGCGTGGCGATGTACTCACGCTGGCGCTTGGGGCTGTTCAAGGCGATGCCGGTGGTGAGGAGCAGCTCGCCGCCGGACAGCCACGGCGTCGGGTCGGCGAGCTCGGAGATGTGCACCCAGCGCACGGGCATGTCGAGGTGGCCCTCGCCCGCGAGGAGGGCGAGGTCGACGTCGGCCAGGACCTCGCGGACGGTCAGCATCACCTCACGCCGCGTGCAACATGCGCCGCGACGCCTCCTCGAGCACCGGCCGCAGGACCGCCTCGATCTCCTCGAACTGCTCGGGCCCCGCGATCAGCGGCGGCGAGAACTGGACCACCGGGTCGCCGCGGTCGTCGGCGCGGCAGATGAGGCCGCGGTGGAACATCTCCTCAGAGAGGTAGCCGCGGATCAGGCTCTCGCTCTGCTCCTTGGTGAAGTGGTGCTTGGTGTCGCGGTCCGGCACCAGCTCGATCGCGTGGAAGTAGCCGGCCCCGCGCACGTCGCCGACGATCTCGATGTCGCGCAGCGACTCGAGCATGGCGCGCAGGTGGCCCTCGTTCTCGCGGACGTGCTCGAGCAGGCCCTCGTTCTCGAAGACGTCGAGGTTGGCCATGGCGACCGCGGCGGCCACCGGATGCCCGCCGAAGGTGATGCCGTGCAGGAACGAGCTCTTGCCCTCGGCGAAGGGCTCGAAGACGCGGTCGGAGGCGATGACGGCGCCCATCGGCGCGTAGGCCGAGGTGATGCCCTTGGCGGTCGTGATGAGGTCGGGTTCGTAGCCGTAGCGCTCGCAGCCGAAGTAGTAGCCCAGCCGCCCCCACGAGCAGATGACCTCGTCGGAGATCAACAGGACGTCGTAGGTGTCGCAGATCTCACGCACGCGCTGGAAGTAGCCCTCGGGCGGGGTGAAGCAGCCCCCGGCGTTCTGCACGGGCTCGAGGATCACGGCGGCGACGGTCTCCGGCCCCTCGAACTCGATGCGCTGCGCGATCGAATCGGCGAGGTTCTCGACGCCGTAGCCCGGCGCCAGGCGATAGAGGTTGGTGTTGGGCACGTGGCAGCCGCCCGGCGTGAACGGCTCGAACGGCGCGCGCATCGGCGTGATGCCGGTGGCGGTGAGCGCGCCGAGCGTCGCCCCGTGGTAGGCGGTCTCGCGCGCGATGACCTTCGTCTTGTTCAGCGCGCCCTTGAGCTTGTGGTACTGGCGTGCGAGCTTGATCGCCGCCTCCACGGCCTCCGAGCCGCCGCTGGTGAAGAAGACGCGGTTGAGGTCGCCGGGCGCCAGCGAGGCGATGCGCGCGGCCAGCTCGATCGCCGGCGGGTGCGCGTAGGACCAGTTGGTGAAGAAGCCGAGCTCGCGCGCCTGGTCGGCGCCGGCCTGCGCGACCTCGGCGCGCCCGTGGCCGATGTTGACGCAGAACAGCGCGCTCAGGGCATCGAGGTACTTCTTGCCGTGCTCGTCCCACACGTAGCAGCCCTCGCCGCGGGCGATGATCGGGATCTCGTGCTCTTCGCCATAGGCGCCCATGCGGCTGAAGTGCAGCCACAGGTGGCGCTGGGCGAGCTCCTGCAACCTCGTCCGGGTCGCGGCTTCGGTCGTCGCCATGCCTCTCTTCTCCAATCCGTCAATGCCGTGAGCGGATTGGACAACGTAGCTCGCAACCAGCACCGACGGCAAGCCGCCCGTTATCCAAGTCGGAGCATTAGGCTCCCACGCCCATGGCGATCGTCTTCGACACCCACGGCAGCGGGCCGCCGCTCGTCCTCCTGCACGGGATCGGCAGCCGCCGCGGCGTCTGGGACCCGGTCGTCGGGACCCTCGCCCGCGATCGGCGTGTGATCGCGCTCGATGTGCCGGGCTTCGGTGATTCGCCGCAGGACGGGGTCGAGCCGACGGTCGCGGGCTTCGCGGCGCGCCTGGAGCGCTGGTTCGCCGAGCAGGGGCTCGGGCGCCCGCATGTGGCCGGCAACTCGATGGGCGGCGCCATCGCGCTCGAGCTCGGCCGCCGCGGCGCCGCCGCCTCGGTCTGCGCGATCTCGCCGGCCGGCTTTTGGACGCCGCGCGAGCGCGTCTATGCGCAGAGCACGCTGAGGGCCTCGCGCGCACTCGCCAGGCGCATCCGCCCGGCCGTGCCGGCCATCACGCGCACCGCGGTGGGGCGGACAGCGCTGTTCGGCCAGGTCTACGGGCGACCGTGGCGCCTCTCGCCGGCCGAATCGGTGGCGACGATCGACGCCTTCCTCGACGCCCCCGCGTTCGAGGCCGCGATGGACGCCTTCACCGACCACGTGTTCCGCAACGGCGACGCGCTTCGCGGCACGCCGGTGACGGTCGCGTGGGGCACGCGCGACGCCCTGCTCATCCCGCGCCAGGGGCGCCGCGCGCAGCGGATCATGCCGTGGGCGCGCCACGTGACGCTGCGCGGATGCGGGCACGTGCCGTTCCACGACGACCCGCCGATGGTCGCCGCGGCGATCGCCGCTTAAGCCGCTGCGGGCGCGACGGCGGCGCGCTCGGCCGAGCGCACGGGCGCCGGCGTCAGGGCCGACGCGGTCACGACGAGCACGAAGGCGAAGGCCTGCACGACGATGCCGAGCACGGTGCCGGGCATCGGGTCGCCGAAGACGATGATGCCGCCGGCGATGCAGGAGATGTTGGCCGCCGTGCCGGTGATGGCGATCACCTCGACGGCCTCGCCGTCCTGCAGGCTCTTGGCCGACGCGTAGAAGGCGGTGGCCGAGCCGGCGGCGGCGACGAGCAGCCACGGGCTGACGAGCCCGAGGACGCCCTCGTGGCCGACCAGGCCGGTCAGCGCCTTGACGGCGACGTTGCAGACGCCGAAGAGGATCCCCGAGGCGGCGGCGAGCATGACGCCATGATGCTCAGCGGGCGCGCCGGCGCGCGGACCAAGGATCAACAGGCCGCCGAGCGCGAAGAGGACGCCCTCGAAGCCCACCATCGCGGCGAGCGAGAAGGCCGAGTGCGAGCCGTGGGGCTGGGGCATCGTCAGGCCCAGGAGCACCAGGCCGACGGCCGTGAAGGCCAGGCCGACCCACTGCCGCTTGCCGACCTCGTAGCCGAAGATGCGGTCGGCCATGACGGCAATCAGGACCACGCCGCCCGAGAGGACGACCTGGACGACCGACAGCGGAGCCAGCGAGATCGCCGCGACGTGCAGCGCCCAGGCGCCGCCGCCGACGGCCATGCCGATGGCGAACCACTTCGAGCACCACAGCCCCTTGGCCGTGCGCAGCGGGTGGCGGATGTCGACCGACGGCGCCTCGCAGCAGCCACGGTGCTTGAAGAAGAACCCGAGGTTCGTCGCGAAGGCGCACAGGAGCGCCAGCAGGATGCCGAGATGAAGGGTCATGCAGAGTTCATCGGGCCGGGATGACCAAACAACTGGTGCCGTCCGATGAAACCGTCATCGGCACCAGAGCTTCCCTCCTTGACCACCCAGCGAGCGCGACAGGCTAGCGGACGACCCTGAGAAATGAGTAAGTCCCCAAAACCCCTGCTATTCATGGACATCGACGGCGTCCTGTCGCTGTTCGGGTTTCAGTCCGACAGGCGTCCAGGGGGCCAGTGGCTCAACGTTGACGGCATCGTCCACCTCATTTCGGGCACGGCGTCCGAGCACCTGCTCCGCCTCGGCACGAGCTTCGAGCTGGTGTGGTGCAGCGGCTGGGAGGAGAAGGCCAACGAGCACCTTCTGACGGCCCTGGTCCTGCCCGGTCCGCTGCCGTTTCTCACCTTCTCCGCGCGGGCGGGCGCGCCACATTGGAAGCTGGCGTCGATCGATGAGTACGCCGGCGAGCGCCCGCTGGCCTGGGTCGACGACGCCCACGACGACGCCTGCCAGGCGTGGGCGGCAGCGCGCCCGGCTCCGACTCTGCTGGTCACGACCGACCCGCCGACGGGCCTGACCGAGGCCCACGTCGTCGAGCTGCAGCTCTGGGCGCAGGCTCTGTAGCTTGCGGTTCCCGCGACCGCAGGAGGGAGATGCCCGTGTTTCGTGCCGAGGTGATCGGATCGATGCTTCGCCCCTCGTACCTGAAGGAGGCGCGTGCCGCCTTCGAACAGGGCAACCTCCCGCCCGCCGACCTCAAGCGCGCCGAGGACCGCGCCGTCGACCAGGCGATCGCCATGCAGGAGGGCGCGGGCGTCGAGGTGGTCAGCGACGGCGAGATGCGCCGCTTTTTGTTCATGGGGCCGATCACCGAGACGGTCGAGGGGATCGAGTTCGTCGAGCACGACAGCGCGATGCCATGGAGCACGCCCGAGGGCGACATCGAATGGACGTCGCCGGCGGCGGTCACCTCCAAGCTGCGCAAGGTGCGCTCGATGGTCACCGAGGAGTACAGCTACGCGCGGGCGCGCGCGAGGCTGCCGCTGAAGGTGACCGTGCCCAGCCCGCTGGTGCTCTACGGGTTCTGGAGCCCGCGCCACTCGACGGGCGCCTACAAGGACCCGTTCGCGATGTTCACCGACGCCGCGGAGGTCGGGCGCTCGGAGATCCAGGAGCTCGTCTCGCTCGGCTGCCAGTACATCCAGGTCGACGCGCCCGAGCTCGCCACGCTCGTCGACCCGCGGGTGCGCGACTGGGCCGAAGGGCTCGGCTTCGGCGCCGAGCGCATGCTCACCGAGGGGATCGACCTCATCAACTCGATGGTGCAGGGGATCTCGAGCGTGCGCCTGGGCATCCATCTCTGCCGCGGCAACAACGCCGGCATGTGGATGGCCAGCGGCGGCTACGAGTCCATCGCCAAGGCGCTCTTCGATCGCGCGACGGCGTTCGACGCTTTCTTCCTCGAGTACGACGACCCGCGCTCGGGATCGTTCGAGCCGCTCGCGGACGCCCCCGACGACAAGCAGGTCGTCCTGGGCCTCGTGTCGACCAAGAACCCCGAGCTCGAGACCGGCGAGGAGCTCCTGGCCCGCATCGAGGACGCGGCGCGCTTCTTCCCGCGCGAGCAGCTCGGGCTCTCGACCCAATGCGGGTTTGCCTCGATCGCCGCCGGCAACCCGATCACCGAGGCCGACGAGGAGCGCAAGCTGCGGCTGGTCGCCGACACGGCGCGCGCCGCCTGGGGCTAGCCGAACGGCCTGATCGGATCGCGGCCGTCCCAGGCCAGTGACGTGGCGTACAGCCGCGTGAAGGCGGCGTCGGTCGCCGCGTCCATCTCGATCACCTCGACGTAGCCGGGGAGCTCGGCGGTGGTGTCCATGTAGGCCACGCGGCCGCCCGTCGGCACCCAGGCCTCGTAGGCCAGGTCGTGACCCTGCTCGCGATGGCGCGCGACGTCGGCGTCGTAGTCGAGGCTGCCCACGCCGAAGTGATGAAAGCCGTAGCCGCGCTGCTCGATCGCCTCGCGGTACACGGACGGCTTGTCGTCGTTGGGCGCGATCAGCTCGACGAGCATGTGCCCGGCGTAGGCCATCGCCAGGGCGACGTCGGCCTCGGCCGGCGCGCCGCGGTACGTCGCCCGCTCGCCGGTGAAGTGCTCGAGCAGGAACCACGGCCCGACGCCGAGCTGCTCGATCCAGCGCCGCATGCCGACCTCGATGTCCTCGACGACGTAGGCCATCTGGAAGATGCCCGTCTGCGGCTGGCCGAATCCCAGGAGCGACATGCTGCGGCACCGTACCGGCGCGCGGCTAGACGAGGTGGCCGATGCCCTTGATCGCGGCGGTGCCCAGCACGATCTCGAGCACGACGCCGGCCACGCCGACCACGACACCGGCGACCACGATGGCGAAGTCCTCGAGCAGCACCCCGAGCGACAGCAGCACGACGCC
>DATBKW010000248.1:0-11434 GCA_036555665.1 Solirubrobacteraceae bacterium
CCCATCTTGCGGATCGTCTTGAGCTGCTTGAGGAAGTCCTCGAGCGTGAACTCGTTCTTGCGCAGCTTGCGCTCGAGCTCCTTGGCCTCGTCCTCCTCGAACTGCGCCTCGGCCTTCTCGATGAGCGACATGACGTCGCCCATGCCGAGGATCCGCTGGGCCATCCGGTCGGGATGGAAGCGCTCGAACTGGTCGAGCTTCTCGCCCACCGACGCGAACAGGATCGGCTTGCCGGTCACCGCCTTGACGCTCAGCGCGGCGCCGCCGCGCGCGTCGCCGTCGAGCTTGCTCATCAGCACCCCGTCGAACTGGACGGCGGCGGCGAACTGCTCGGCGACGTTGACCGCGTCCTGGCCGGTCATCGCGTCGACGACAAGCAGGATCGAGTGCGGCTTGACCGCGCTGCGGATGCGCACGAGCTCGTCCATGAGCTCCTTGTCGACGTGCAGGCGCCCCGAGGTGTCGACGATGAGCACGTCCTTGCCCTCGGTCTTGGCTCGATCCAGCGCCCAGCGCGCGATGTCGACCGGGTCGCGATCGGTGCCCTGTTCGTAGACGTCGGCGCCGACCTGTGAGCCGACCTTGACGAGCTGATCGACCGCCGCGGGACGGTAGACGTCGCACGCGGCCAGCGCGACCGACGAGCTGTGCTCGGCCTTCAGCCAGCGCGCGAGCTTGGCCGCAGCGGTCGTCTTGCCCGAGCCCTGCAGCCCCGCCATGAGGATCACGGTCGGCGGGCGCGGCGAGAACGTCACGCCCATCGACGCGCCGCCCATCAGCGCGGCGAGCTCCTCGTGGACGATCTTGACGACCTGCTGGCCCGGGTTGAGCGCGCCGATGACGTCGGCGCCCAGGCAGCGCTCCTTCACCGTCGCGGTGAACGACTTGACGACCTTGAAGTTGACGTCGGCCTCGAGCAGCGCGAGCCGGATCTCGCGCATCGCCTTGTCGATGTCGTCCTCGGTCAGCGTGCCGTGGCCGCGGACATCGGCGAGCGTGGCCTGGAGCTTCTCGGAGAGGGCGTCGAACACGGACAGACCAGTCTAGGACCCGGCGACCAGCGTTATGAGCGTCACCCCGTCGCGCACGCTGAGCACCACGTTCTCGGTGCGTGCGTCGGCCTGCACATGGGCGTTGAAGGCCGCCATCGCGCGATCGCCGTCGTCGACGGGATCGGCGACGTCGCCGGCGCGCAGCGTGTTGTCGACCGCGATCAGCCCGCGGGGCGACAGCTTCGGCACGACGGCGTCGTAGTAGGCCGGGTAGCCGGTCTTGTCGGCGTCGATGAAGACGAAGTCGAAGGGTCCGTCGAGGCCGGTGACGGTCTCCAAGGCCGGCCCCACGCGCACGTCGATGCGGTCCGCCCACGGCGAGCGGTCGAAGTACGACTGGGCGAACTCGGCGCGCTCGGGCGACAGCTCGCACGTCACGATCCGGCCGTCGGGCGGCAGACCCCCGGCCATGGCGAGCGCCGAGTAGCCGCTGAAGGTCCCGATCTCGAGCACGAGCCGCGGCGCGGCGATCGTGACGAGCAGGCGCAGCAGCCGCCCGAGCACGGGCCCGGCGATCATGCCCGGCGAGGTCAGCGAGGCAAAGGTCGCCTCGTAGTTCTCCTGCAGCAGCGGCTCGAGCGGCGTCGCGTGCGCGTCGAGGTAGGCGTCGAGCGCCTCGTTGAGCATGTCAGCCCGTGCGCCCGGGCACGGCGACACCCGACTCGTACGCGAGCACGACCGCCTGCACGCGGTCGCGTAGCCCGAGCTTCATCAGCACGCGCGCGACGTGCGTCTTGACCGTCGTCTCGGAGACCACGAGCTCCTCGGCGATTTCGGCGTTGGACAGGCCGCGGGCGACGAGCTTGAAGACCTCGAGCTCGCGGGCGGTCAGCTCGTCCAGTCCGCGCGGCGGCTCGGCCGGAGCGGGCGCGGCGCTGGCGAACTCCTGGATCAGGCGCTTGGTGATCGACGGCGCCAGCAGCGCCTCGCCCTCGGCGACGACGCGGATGCCGGCGACGAGCTGCTCGGGCGGCACGTCCTTGAGCAGGAAGCCGCTGGCGCCGGCGCGCAGCGCCTCGTAGACGTACTCGTTGAGGTCGAAGGTCGTCAGCATCAGCACGCGCACCGGCCGGTCGCCGGCCTCGGCGATGATCCGGCGCGTGGCCTCGATGCCGTCGAGCTCGGGCATCCGGATGTCCATCAGCACCACGTCGGGATCCAGGCGGCCGGCCATGGCCACCGCCTCGCCGCCGTCAGAGGCCTCGCCGACGACATCGAGGTCGTCCTCGGCGTCGAGGATCATCTTGAAGCCGGCGCGCACGAGCGCCTGGTCGTCTGCGATCAGGATGCGAGTCAATGAGGTACCTCCGAAGCGTCCAGCTTCGGGACGTGGGACAGATCCTGCCAGGCCATCACGCGGCGACCCCCAGCGGTATCCGCGCACGCACGGCGTGGCCGCCGCCGCTGCGCGAGCCGGCGTGCAGCTCGCCACCGTACAGGCAGACACGCTCGCGCACGCCGGCCAGCGGGCGAACCGTGCGGCGCCCGTCGTCGCGGACTTCGATGGTGACCGCGTCGTCGGCGTAGCTGACCCGCACGTCCGCGCGCGCGGCGCCGGCGCCGTCGAGCGCCGAGCCGAGCGCCAGCTCTACCACGCGGTAGGCGGCCAGATCGACGCCGGCGGGCAGCGGTCGCGGCCTGCCCTCCACGCACAGGTGCACCTCGAGGCCCGCCAGCCGCGCGCGCCGCACGAGGCTCGGGACGTGCTCCAGGCCGGGCTGTGGCGCAAGCGGCAGCTCGTCGCGCGCGGGACCCAGCACGCCCAGCAGGCGTCGCAGCTCGGCAAGCGCTTCGCGGCCCGTGCGCTCGACCTCCCCCAGGGCGGCGAGCGCCCGGCTCGGGTCGGCGCGGCGCGCTGCTCCGGCCTGGACGACGATCGCGCTGAGCGAGTGGGCGAGCACGTCGTGCAGCTCGCCCGCGATCACCGCGCGCTCGTCGGCTGCCGCGTCGGCGGGCGCTGCGCTGTGGCGGGCGCGCATCCTGGCGGTGAACGTGCTGACGGCCTCCACGAGCCAGAGCGTAGCCGCGCGACCGTCCGCAATCGTCGTCCTGACGCCCGATCCAGCCGTCGTCCGCGAGGATGACGCCACGCTCACGGCGTCCCGCCGACCGGGATGCGTGCGCTGACCTCAAAGCCGCCGTCGTCGCGGCGGCCGGTGTGCAGCTCGCCGCCGAAGACGCGCACGCGCTCGCGCATGCCGACGAGGCCGTGGCCCCCTCCCCCCACGGCACCGACGGCGGCGGCTCCGTGGCCCCGATCGCGGACGTGGATCTGGACCTCCTCGGCGCCGTACCGCAGGCGCACGTCGGTCGGCGCGCCCCCCGCGTACTTGATCGCGTTGGTGATCGCCTCCTGCAGCACGCGGTAGGCGGCGAGCTCGACGCCGGCGGGGAGCGCGCGCCGATCGCCCTCGATCTCGAGGTCGACCGGAAGGCCGGCGGCGCGGGCGCGCTCCACCAGCACGTCGACGCCGTCGAGCGTGGGTGCCGGCGCTTGATCCACGTGCAGCACCCCGAGCAGGCGCTGCAGCTCGACGATCGCCTCGGCCCCTGTGCCCGCGATCAAGTGCGCCGCCGCCTTCGCCCGAGCGGGGTCGCGCGCGAGGATGCGCCGCGCCCCGCCGGCCTGCACGACCATGACGCTCACCGAGTGCGCGACGACGTCGTGCATCTCGCGCGCGATGCGCCGGCGCTCCTCGGCCACCGCGCGCTCGGCCTGCGCCGCACGCCGCTCCCTGGCTCGAGCCGCCGCCTCGTGCAGCTCGCCGGCCAGGCGTGCGCGGCTGCGGGCGGTGCGCCCGGCGAGGCAGAAGGCGAGCACGACGATGCTCGGGAAGGCGACGTCGCCGACGGTGATCGGCCCGCCGATCGCCGTCGTGACGAAGATCCCGGAGATCAGCACGACGATGCCGGCAAGCGAGCGCCGTCCCTCCTCGTGGGCGCCCAGGCCCCACGAAAGGGCCAGCAGGCAGAACCAGATCGACGGTTGGTCGGCGGCCGAGGTCTGCCATTCCGCGAGCGCCGCGGCGACGAACAGGCAGGCGGTCGCGGGCAGCGGAGCCGTGCGCCACCACGCGAGCGGGAGGACGATGGCGACGGTGGCGACCACGTTCAGGGCGACGGAGCCGCGCGCGGCGCCATCGACGGCGATCTCGACCAGGCCCGTCGCCAGCGCGAGCGCCGCGAGGATCCAATCCACGCGCGACGGGCGCTTCACGCCGCGCTCCCGAGCGGCAGGCGCGCACGCAGCGCGTTGCCGCCGCCACGCGGAGAGGCGGTGCGCAGCTCGCCGCCGTAGAGCGCCACGCGCTCCTGGATGCCCATCGGCGCCGGGCGCGGAGCGCCGTCGTCGAGCACTTCGAGATCGACCGCGCCCTCGGCGTAGCGGACCCGGACCGTGGCGCCGGCGGCGCCACTTTCGCGCACCGCACCGGCCAGCGCCTCCTGGACGACGCGATAGGCGGTGAGGTCGGCGCCGGCCGAAAGCGCCACCGGCTCGCCCTCGATGCTCAGGTCGACCGGCAGGCCCGCGGCGCGGGCGCGGCGGACGAGGTCGGCGACGTGGGCCAGCGTCGGCTGGGGCGCGAGCGCCAGCTCGTCGTCCTCGCGGCGCAGGACGCCGAGGACCTGACGGATCTCGGCCAGCGCGTCGCGGCCCGTCTGTTCCACCGCGGCGAAGGCGAGCGCGGCGCGCGGAGGGTCGCTGTCGACGAGCGCGGCGGCACCGTCGGCGTCGAGGACCATGCGCCGCACCGCGCGCGCCACGACGTCGTGCAGCTCACCGGCGATGCGGATGCGCTCCTCGGCGACCGCCTGCTCGGCCCACGGCTCACCGTCGTCCTCGCTGGCCGCGTGATGCAGCGCCCGCGCCAGCCGGGCGCGATCGCGCAGCAGGCGCCCGACGAGGACGGGCGCGGCGACGATCACCAGCCAGCCCCAGATCAGGTTCAGGCCCTCGTCGGCGTTGGGATCGAAGACCGAAATCAGCGTCACGAGCACCACCAGCCACGCGGTGCCGACGACCAGGCGCCGGCCCTCGAGGTTGGCGCCGATCGAATAGGAGACGATGAAGGCCGAGACGAAGGGCCCGACAAGCGACGTATTCACAGGGCCACCGAGCTGCTCCATGACGGTGAGCGCCGCGAACACGAGTGCGGCGGCCAACAGGGGTGCCCGCCGGCGTGCGGCCACGCCACAGGCCATCACCAACGTCAACCCGCGGGCCGCCAACACCGTCTCCGCGGACGCATCGAGGAAGGACAGCTCGACTTGGGTCTCCAGCAGAAACGCGCCCGCCAGAAGCAGGTCGGCACGGCCGGGCGGCAGGGCTTGCACGCGCGCCCCCAACGACGTCAGTGCCCGCACGAGCGCACTCTAACCCGCGCGCGAGGAGCAATCGTCATCCGTTCGGTCGATTGGCGGCTCATCCTCAAGGAGGACGCCGATTCGTCCCCTGAGCAGGTCGAAATCGCCCCCTCGGGCGACGACGCGGCGCGCGCGTCCTGGGACCTTCTGCACCCATGAGGGAATGGACGGCGACAACCACGATCGACGCGCGGCCCGAGGCCGTGCTCGACGTCCTCACCGACCCGGAGGCGTGCGCCCGCTGGGCGCCGATCCCCTTCGACGTCGAGGACCTGCGCACGGCGCGCCTGCGGTGTGGCAGCAAGGCCCGCGTCAGCGGCAAGCTCGCCGGCAAGCGCGTGGGCTTCGATGTGCACGTCCACGAGGCGATCGACGGGCGCCTGCGCCTGAGCGCGGACGGCCCGGTCGGCTTCGACGTCCGCTACGACCTCGCCCCCGCCCCGAGCGGGAGCGAGGTGCGCGCGTCGGTCAGCGTCCGGCCCAACCGCGGACTGACCGGGCGGTTGATGGCCGAGGCGACCAACGCCCTGCTCGCCGCCGGCGCCCTCCAGGCCGCCATCGGGCGGCTGGCCCGCGAGGCCACCGCGGTCTGCTGAAGAAACCAACCGAAAGGGACCACCCACCCATGCTCAACGAGAGCGTTGCCACCGCGCCGCCGGTCGGCATCACCGCCGCCGTGTCCGCGCAGGCCGTCACCCGCCGCTACGGCGATGGCGAGGCGGCCGTCGACGCGCTGCGAGGCGTGACGATCGACGTGCCCGCCGGTCAGTTCACGGCGATCATGGGTCCGTCCGGCTCGGGCAAGTCGACCCTCATGCATCTGCTCGCCGGGCTCGACCGCGCGACCTCGGGCACCGTCCACATCGGCGCCCAGGACATCACCACCATGGGCGACAAGGCGCTGACCAAGCTGCGCCGCGAGCACATCGGCTTCGTGTTCCAGTCCTTCAACCTGCTGCCGACGCTCAGCGCCGAGGAGAACGTCACGCTGCCGCTGACGATCGCCGGGCGCAGGGTCGACCGCGAAGGGCTCGACGCGCTGCTCGAGCGCGTCGGGCTGTCCGAGCGCCGCCGGCACCGTCCCTCCGAGCTGTCCGGCGGCCAGCAGCAGCGCGTCGCGATCGCGCGCGCGCTGATCTCCGAGCCGACGGTGCTGTTCGCCGACGAGCCGACCGGCAACCTCGACTCGACCGCGGGCGCGCAGGTCCTCGAGCTGATGCGCGACGCCGTCGACCTCGACGGCCAGACGACCGTGATGGTCACGCACGACCCGCGCGCCGCCGCCAACGCCGACCGCGTGCTGTTCCTGGCCGACGGGCTCATCGTGGCCGATCTCGCGGACCCGACCGAGACCGACGTGCTGGCCCAGATGAAGGCTGTGAGCGCCTGATGCTGCGCATCGCGCTGAAGGGGCTGCTGGCGCGCCCGTTCCGCACCACGCTGACCGCTCTGGCGATCGTTCTCGGCGTGGCCACGATCACGGCCGCCTTCACCCTCACCGACACCATGGGCCGCGCGGCCGACGACCTCTCGTCCTCGGCCTACGACGGCACTTCGGCCGTCGTCACGGCCCCCAGCCCGTTCGCCACGACCAACGACTCCGAGACCCTGCAGCAGCCGACCATCGACGCCCGCGTGCTCGACCGGGTCCGCAAGGTCCCCGGCGTCGCCACCGCCAGCGGCGACATCACCGACCTCAACACGAAGATCGTCGGCAAGGACGGCAAGCTCGTCGGCACCGGCCCGTGGTTCGGCGAGGGGCTCGACCCCGTCGCCGCGCGTGCCGGCAAGGTATCGCCGTTTCGCCTGAAGAGCGGCGACTGGGCGACCGGCCCCGGCCAGGTGGTCATCGACGCCGGCACGGCCAGCAAACAGCATCTGAGCGTCGGCGACCAGGTCGACATCGCGGCCGCCGGTCCCGTGCGGCCGTTCCGCATCACGGGCGTGGCGACGTTCGGCAGCGTCAAGTCGCTGGGCACCGCGAGCTTCGCGCTGTTCGACCTGCGTGCCTCGCAGGGCCTCTTCAAGAAGCCCGGGCGCCTGGACGCGATCCTCGTGACCGCCGACAAGGGCGTCTCGGGGGCGCAGGTGCGCCGCAACCTGGCCGCCGCGCTGCCGCAGGCCAAGGTCCTGACGGCCAAGAAGCAGGACCGCTACACCCTCGACGGGCTCAAGGAGTTCATCTCGATCATCAGGGGCGTGCTGATCGGCTTCGGCGCCGTGGCGCTGCTCGTCGGCGCGTTCACGATCTTCAACTCCCTGTCGATCATCGTGGCCCAGAGGTCGCGTGAGTTCGGCCTGCTTCGCCTGGCCGGCGCGTCGCGCCGGCAGGTGCTGCGCACCGTCGTCGCCGAGGCGGTCGCGATCGGCGCCGCGGCGAGCGTGGTCGGGATCGCCGCCGGCTACGGCCTGGCCAAGGGCCTCAACGCGCTCTTCAAGGCCATGGACCTCGACCTGCCGGAGACCGGCACGGTCTTCGCGTCGCGCACCGTGATCGTGGCGCTGATCGTCGGCGTGCTCGTCACGCTGATCGCCGGCCTGCTGCCGGCGTGGCGGGCGACGCGTGTCGCCCCCGTGGAGGCGCTGCGCGACGCGGAGCCGTCGTCGCACCGCCTACGCCTGCCGGCGCGCATCGTGCGAGGCGTGGTCGGCGCCATCGGGCGTCCGATCGCAGCCACGGGGGGCCCCGCGGCCGGGCTGGCTCGGCGTAACGCCATGCGTGCGCCGGGCCGCACGGCCATCACAGCGTCGGCGCTGACCATCGGCGTCGCGCTCGTGGCCGCGCTGACGATCATCGCCGCGGGCCTGCGCGACTCGACGAAGGGCGCGCTGGAGAAGCGCATCTCGGCGGCTTACGTGCTCAGCGGCGACGACGGCTGGTCGCCCGTCGAAAGCGCCGCCACCCGCAAGGTCGCCGCCGTCCCCGGCGTGCAGACGGTCTCGTCGATCCGCCAGGACGCGGTGCGTGCCTACGGGCAGACCGAGACCGTCAACGCGGTCGACCCCGCCACGATCGGCAAGGTCCTCGACCTGAAGTGGAAGGACGGCTCGCGCGCCGTGCTCGCCGGTCTCGGCGCCAACGGCGCGGTCGTCGACGACGGGTGGGCCAAGGAGCATCATCTCGGCGTCGGCAGCCGCTTCACCATCACCACGCCGGCCAACAAGCGGCTGACGTTCACGGTGCACGGCATCGAGAGCTCGCCGGTCATCGACGCCCTGGGCCTCGGGCCGATCACGATCGGCACCCCGGCCTACGCCGCCGGCGGCTTCAGCGGGCGCGAGGAGCACATGACGCTCATCGACGCCCCGACCACCGACCCGGCCAAGCTGGAGCGAGCCGTCGCGCCGTTCCCCGGAGCGAAGGTGTTCACCAAGAGCGCCTACATCGAGAAGCAGACCAGCGGCATCAACCAGCTGCTGACGCTGTTCGACGTGCTGCTCGCGCTCGCGGTGATCGTCAGCCTCTTCGGCCTCGCCAACACGCTGGTGCTGGCCACCTTCGAGCGCACCCGCGAGATCGGGATGCTGCGCGCCGTCGGCATGACGCGCCGTCAGGTGCGCCGCATGGTGCGCCGCGAGAGCGTCATCACCGCCCTGCTCGGGTCGGCGCTCGGCATCGCGCTGGGGATCGGCCTGGCGGGCATCGTCGTGGCCGTCTTCGGCCACCTCGGATTCACGTTCGTCCTGCCGATCGGCGGCCTGGCGGTCCTGGTGATCGTCGGGATGCTGGCCGGCACGCTGGCCGCCGTGCTGCCCGCGCGGCGCGCGGCGCGGATGGACGTGCTCGGCGCTCTGGCCTATGAGTGACTAGTCACCGGGCCCGACGGCGGGCGGCGGCGGAGGCTCCGGCTTGCGCCGCCGCTCGCCCGCGTCGGCCGCCAGGCCGCCGAGGTTCGACAGCGCCTGGGTGAACTCGCTGGGGATGACCCAGATCTTGTTCGCCTCGCCGCGGGCGAGCTGCGGGAGCATCTGCAGGTACTGGTAGCTGAGCAGCTTGGGGTCGGGGTCGCCGTCGTGGATGGCCTGGAAGACGGTGTCGATCGCCTTGGCCTCGCCCTCGGCGCGCAGGATCGCCGCCTCCTTGGCGCCCTCGGCCTTCAGGACCGCCGACTGCTTCTCGCCCTCGGCGGTCAGGATCTGCGACTGCTTGACGCCCTCGGCGTTGAGGATCGCCGCACGCCGGTCGCGCTCGGCGCGCATCTGCTTCTCCATCGCCTCCTGGATGGTGGCCGGCGGGTCGATCGACTTCAGCTCGACGCCGTTGATGCGGATCCCCCACTTGCCGGTGCGCTCGTCGAGGACGACGCGCAGCCGGTCGTTGACCTCGTCGCGGCTCGTGAGCGCCTCCTCGAGGGTCAGCGAGCCGACGATGTTGCGCAGCGTCGTGACGGTGAGCTGCTCGATCGCCTGGAGGGGGTTGGCGACCTCATAGGTCGCCGACTTCGCCTCGGTGATCGTGAAGTACAGGACGGTGTCGATCTGGACCGAGACGTTGTCGGCCGTGATCACGGGCTGGGGCGGGAACGTCACCACCTGCTCGCGCAGGTCCAGCAGCGGCCGCACGCGATCGATGAACGGCACCACGATGGTCATACCCGGCGTGAGCGTGCGGCTGTAGCGCCCCAAACGCTCGACGACTCCGGCCCGCGCCTGCGGAATGATCCGCACGGTCTTGGCCGCCACGAAGATGGCGAAGAGGACCAGCACCAGCGCCACGATCAAACCGACCATCCCTGCCTCCTAATGTGTGTCTCGTCGTTACGTTGCGCCGGAAATCCCGGGATGCCGGCGCCGCCGGGCAAGGACGCAGGCCCGAAGGAATACCGGAGGTATTTCGAGGGTCGAGGACGCCGCCTGGCGGTGTCCGGCGCCCGGGAGTTCCGGTGCAATGTGGCGGCGGGGCACACTAATCGCTGACGAGCGCCGTGGCGCCCTTGATCTCCATCACGTGAACGCGCGTGCCCGCTTCGATGACCTGGTCCTCGTCGTAGGCGCGCGCGGTCCATACCTCGCCCTCGATGCGCACCTTGCCCAGGCCGTCGTCGTTGACGATGCGCTCGGTGACGATCCCGGTGCGGCCGATGAGCGCCGCGGTGCCGGTGCGCAGCTGCGGCGGCATGCTGATGTGGCGCCGCGCGATCGGGCGCACCACCGTGAAGCTCACCGCAGTCAGCACGGCGAAGGTGATCCACTCGACGGCGGCCTCGCCTCCCGCGAGCCCGACGACGGCGGCCCCCGCGGCGCCGATCGCGAACGGGAACAGGTAGAAGCTGAGGTTGACCGCCTCCGCCACCGCGAAGACGACCGCCACGATGAGCCAGATCACCCACGCGTCCATATCCAGGACGGATGGTAGAGGTGGCCGTGGTCAGTCGACGGCGATCAGCGCCCGCGCGTAGTCGTCGGCGTCGAACGGGCGCAGGTCCTCCAGGGCCTCGCCGATTCCGATCAGCTTGACCGGGATGCCGAGGTCGCCCGCGATCGCCAGCGCGATGCCGCCCTTGGCGGTGCCGTCGAGCTTGGTCAGCACGATGCCGTCGACGGGTACGGCCTCGGAGAACAGCTGCGCCTGGCGCAGGCCGTTCTGGCCGGTGGTGGCGTCGACGGTCAGCAGCGTCTCGTGGGGCGCCCCGTCGAGCTGGTTGCCGATGACGCGGCGGACCTTGGTCAGCTCGGCCATGAGGTGGTCCTGGGTGTGCAGGCGCCCGGCGGTATCGACGATGATCACCGCCGCCCCGCGCTCGCGGCCCTGCTTGACGGCTTCGAAGGCCACCGCGCCCGGATCCGAGCCTTCCGGGCCGGTGACGATGTCGCACCCGGCGCGCTGCGCCCATTGCGTGAGCTGCTCGACCGCGGCGGCGCGGAACGTGTCGGCCGCGCCGAGGACGACCGACTTGCCCAGCTCGCGCTGCAGGTGCCAGGCGAGCTTGCCGATCGTCGTCGTCTTGCCGGTGCCGTTGACGCCCGCGACCATGATCACCGTCGGGTCGTGGGTGAGGTCGATGCGCCCCTCGCCC
>DATBKW010000249.1:0-4289 GCA_036555665.1 Solirubrobacteraceae bacterium
CCGTCAGGCAAGGACGGGGCACCGACGGCGAAGCCGTTGGTCCCGAAGGAATGCCGAGGCATTTCGAGGGTCGAGGACGCCGCCTGGCGGTGATCGGCGCCCGGGGTTTCCGGTGAAACGTTGCGAGAAGGCCCACTAGCCCGAGGCGACGTCGCGCCGCGCCGGCGGCGCGACGTCGTCGGCGGCGAGCGCGGCGTGGACCTTCACCGGCTCACTGCGTCCGCGCAGCGCGACGGTGCCGCGTTCGGCGAAGCCACCGTGATCGCGCCCCAGCAGGACGCGCGTGGCCTCGGTGACGAGGATCGTGTCGTCGGTCTCGCGCGTGATCGCCTCCACGCGGGCGGCCGTGTTGACGGTGTCGCCTATGACCGTGAACTCGACGTGCCCGCCGCCGCCGACCGTGCCGGAGACGACCGGGCCCGAGTTGACGCCGACGCCGATGCGCAGCTCGCCGCGATAGCCGCGGCGCACGACGTCGGCGATCTCGATCGCAGCCGCCACCCCGCGGTCGGCGTGGTCGGCCAGGTGCTCGGGCGCGCCGAAGACGGCGAGCAGCCCGTCGCCGACGAACTTGTTGGCGTGCCCGCCGTGGCGGACGAGCACGGGCACGACGCGCTCGTAGAAGGCGTTGAGCTGACGGACGACCTCGGCCGCCCCGGCGCGTTCGGCGAACGCGGTGAACTCGCGGATGTCGACGAACAGCACGGTGACCTCGGCCTCTTCGCCCTCGAGGACCGTGCCCTCCTCGAGCACGCGCTCGGCGAGCTGCGGATCGACGAAGGCGCCGAAGGCCTCGCGCAGGCGCTCGCGCTCCTCCAGGCCGGCGACCATCTGGTTGAACGATTCGGCCAGACGGCCCGTCTCGTCGGTGCCGAGGACGGGCACGCGGGTGCGGAGGTCGCCCGCGATGACGCGCGCCGTTCCCTGGCGCAGGTCCCGGATCGGGCCGATCAGTGACCGGGCGAGCAGCGCCGAGAGCCCGAACGAGATCGTGAACGCCACGCCGAGCGCGACGAGCACGCCGACGCCGAGCGCGCGCAGGCTGGGGTCCTCGGAGGCAAGGCCGGCGACGACGACGCCCGTGATCACGTTGATGACCGGCAGCGCGACAAGCAGCTTGCCGCGCAGCGGCACCGAGCGATTGCCGAGGTCGACGCCGTCGGGCAGGTCGCAGGAGACGTCGGCCAGCACCGGCCGCATGCTCAGCTCGGTAAGGAAGAAGCGCAGGAAGACGCCGTAGGCCAGCACGACCGCCGCGCCCGCCGCGATGGCAAGGAAGCTGAGGAAGCTCCCGTGCAGCTCGAGCGTGATGTAGATCGAGACGGGGATCGTGTTGAGCAGCACCGGCGCGCCGCGGCCGAAGCGCAGCAGGTCGACCTGCAGCCCGGCCAGCGCGCACCAGGCTGCCACCGCGGTGTCGGGCGTGCGCGCGCCGCGCAGCCACGGATCGGCCGGGCGGATGAGGCGAAAGGAGACCCACAGCGCGGCCGCGATCTCGACCGCCACGAGGATCTCGGTGACGGCGAGCAGCCGCCAAAACGTCGCCAGCGAGATCTCCACGTACAGGTTGAGCAGCAGGACACCGCCGGCGACGACGAAGAACGACACCGGGTACGCGAGCGCCAGCGCGGCGCGCGGGTAGCGCGCGCCAAGCCGTGCATACGCGTGCTCCAGCGGCGCCCTGAGCATCTGTCGTTGGATCCTCCCAGGGGCGCTGGCGCGCCGACGCTCAGCCGTGGTATCGCATCGGCTTCGGGCTCGCCGGTCGGCGCCCGGTGGCCGCTGCGGCCGCCTCGGCGATCCGCTGCTCGCCGCAGTACAGCGAGCGCCCGACGACGAGCACCGGCAGCGCATCGGCGCCCTGGCTGAGCAGCCGTCGGGCGGCCCGCTCCGGTGGGCCGTCGCGGCTGACGTCCCCCGCGGCCTGCAGGCACTCCTTCAGGCCGAGGCCCGCCGCCGCCGCGGCCTCGGCGAGGACCTCGGGGTCGTCGACGTCGTAGCCGCCGCAGAAGGCCAGGCGGCTCGTCGCCAGCACGAACGGAGCCGCCCGCCCGCGCTCGGAGGCCAGCGTCGCGACGCGCATCGCGCTGAGCCCCGCGGCGGGCCAGGCGTCGGGCCAGACCAGCGGCATGCGCAGCTGCGCGGCGCGCTCCCCCGCCGCGTCGCGCTCGGCCTCGTCACCGCGACCGGCCGGGATGGCGTCGGCCAGCGCCGGGCGCCAGCGGACATCCGCAAAGAGCCGGTCCACGCGCTCGGCGGCCAGATAGGTCCACGGCGACGCGAGGTCGAAGAAGAAGCTCACGCGCGGACGCGTGAGTGGCGCCGCCGCGGCGGCGCGAGCGGCGCGCCGCTCGTCGAGTGAGATGAGTTCGCCCAAGATCCGTGACCGTGTTGACGTCCTTGCCTGCCGGCTGCAACGCACGGGCGGCGGGAAGCTTGCGGTGATTCAATCGACCGAAAAACGGATGAACCTGGGCCAAGAACTGGTCGATCAGGTGTGCGCGCGCTCCGGTTCTTGGTCTATCTTTTGAATCTGGCGCGGGAGGCGCCGCCGTTCCCCGCCTCAGGAGACCTCTCATCCCCACAACACCACCCCCCAAGCGTCATCCCTACAACCAATGGGCTCCGGACGCTCGGGCATTGGACCTCGTCGGCGACAAGTGGACGCTGCTCATCGTGCGCGACCTCGCCGGCGGACCGCGGCGCTTCGTCGAGCTGCAGCGCGTGTTGCCGGGGATCTCGACCGAGCAGCTGCGCTCGCGGCTGAACCGGATGGTGGCCGACGGCCTGCTGACGCGCCAGCGCTACCGCGAGGTGCCGCCGCGCGTCGACTACGAGCTGACCGAGCGCGCCCGCGACCTGCTGCCCGTCATCGGCGCCCTTGCCCGCTGGGGCTATCGCTGGGCATGGGGACCGCCCAGGCCCGGCGAGGCAATCGACGTCGGGGCGATCCTGCGCTGCGCGCCCGGGCTCGCGTCGCCGCCATCGCTGCGCGGCACCGTCGAGCTGCGGATCTCGAACGGGCCCGCCGCCGGCGTGCACCTGCTGCGCCTCGACGGCGGCCACGTGGACTACGAGGAGCGTGGCGCGCCGGAGGCGGAGGCCCGCATCGCCGGGCCCGAGCGCGCGTGGGTGGAGGCCTTCGGCCTCGACGGCTCGCGCACGGAGCTCGAGATCGACGGCGACGCGGCGCTGGCCGAGCGACTGCTCGACTGGCTGGCCGCCGTGGCCGTGCGCGACGCCGCGGTCGCCTAGCGCTCAGTCCGACCAGGCACCGGACACCGCCGCGACGTGGCGGTGGTCGGTGCCGCAGCAGCCGCCGAGGACGGTGATCGCGGGCAGGCGCTCGCGCAGCGCGCGGTGCTCGGCGCCGAGGGCGGTGGGATCGCCCTCGTCGAGCTCCTCGGCCTCGTCGAGCTCGGCATGGCTCTTGGCCGACGCGTTGGCGCGCAGGCCGCGGATCCGGGTGCGCCAGCCGCCGTCGTCCTCGAGGACGTCGGCGAAGTGCGTGGGGTGCGCGCAGTTGATCATGAAGTAGACGGCCGTCCCGTCGGTCTCGGCGTCCACCTCCTCGACGGCCTCGCGCAGCGACTGGCCGCCGGGCAGGCGCCCGTCGGTCTCGACCGTGAAGGAGACCGCTACCGGCATGCGCACGTCGCGCGCGGCGCGCACGATGCCGATCGCCTCCTCGGCGTAGGTCATGGTCGTGGCGGTGATCATGTCGGCGGCGGTCGTCGCGAAGGTCTGGATCTGCAGGGCGTGGTAGCGCTCGGCGGTCTCCGCGCTCATGAGGTCGGTCGGGTTGTAGCCGTCGCCCCGCGGGCCGACGACGCCGTTGATGACGATCGGCGTGCGCTCGTCCTCGGCGGCGTCGCGGATGTCCGCGGCGAGCGCGACGGCGAGGCGGTTGGCCTCCTCGAGCTCGGCGAGCGAGTAGCCGAGCTCGTGCGCCCAGTCCGGGTTCGCGCGCCACGTTGCGGTGTCGAGCAGCATCCCGACGCCGAGCTCGCGCGCGATCGCGACGTACGGCTCGAAGTAGGTGCGCAGCTCCTCGCGCCCGGCGTCGTCCTTGAGCAGGGCGAAGGCGGCGAAGCACGGCAGCTCGATGCCGCGATGGAAGATCAGCGTGGTTTCGAGACCACCGTCGGCGACGAACGGGCGGTCGCTGGCGAGGTGCGGAAGTTGGTCGCGGTAGCGCATGGCGGTGAGGCTCCCACAGTGCGTCGGAGACGGATAGGCGGCTAGCCACACTCTCCTTGACTGCGCCGTGCTTGTCATGTATGCATGCG
>DATBKW010000250.1:0-11075 GCA_036555665.1 Solirubrobacteraceae bacterium
ACATCGACTACGGCACCAAGGGCTACGCCGAGGACTACAACTACACCCCGCCCTGGCACGGCATCGAGATCCCGATCCTGATCGGGATCGGCGGCTTGCTCCTGGGCATCGTGCTGATGGTCTTCGCGTGGATCGCCTACCCGGCCTTCTTCCGGCGCAAGATGGAGAAGGCGCGGCCGACCGCACTGGAGGAGCCGCCGGCGACGACCGCCGTTGCGATGGAATGAGGGCTCGGCTACGCTCCTGACTCGCATGGCGTCCCTGCTCGCCCTTCGACTTCTCCTCCTCCCCCTTCGGGGGGAATAGCGCGTGGCGGCCGCGAAGCCGCAAACCCAGACCCGAGAGAAGCCGTAGGACGAAGCCCCAGAGAGGACGACCATGCCAGAGCGGGACCCCGACCGAGTACTGATCTTCGACACCACGCTGCGCGACGGCGAGCAGTCGCCCGGCATCTCCCTGAACACCGCCGAGAAGCTCGAGATCGCCCATCAGCTCGCGCGCCTGGGCGTCGACATCATCGAGGCCGGGTTCCCGATCGCCTCGCCCGGCGACTTCGAGGCCGTGCAGGCCATCGCGCGCGCGGACTTCGATCCCCACCCGCCCCCGGTCATCGCCGGGCTGGCGCGCGCCAACCCGGCCGATGTAGAACGAGCGTGGGAGGCGGTACGCGACGCCGAGCGCCCGCGGATCCACACCTTCGTCTCGACCTCCGACATCCACATCGTCCATCAGCTCCAGGCCACTCGCGAGGACGTCAAGGGTCTGGCGCGCGCGTCGGTGGCGCAGGCGAAGTCCTACTGCGACGACGTGGAGTTCTCGCCGATGGACGCCACGCGCGCGGACCTCGATTTCACCGCCGAGGTCATCGCGATCGCCATCGAGGAGGGCGCGACGACGATCAACATCCCCGACACGGTCGGCTACGCGATGCCCGAGGAGTACGCCGCCTTCCTGACGAGCCTCTACGACCGCGTGCCGGGCCTGCGCGACGCGGTGCTGTCGGTGCACTGCCACGACGACCTCGGCCTCGCGGTGGCCAACTCGTTCGCCGGCGTCCTTGCCGGGGCGCGGCAGGTCGAGTGCGCGGTCAACGGCATCGGCGAGCGCGCGGGCAACGCGTCGCTCGAGGAGATCGTCATGCTGCTGCACACGCGGTCGGCGGACGTCGGCCTGAGCACGGCCGTCAACACGCGCGAGATCGCGCGCACGAGCCGCCTGGTCAGCCGCCTCACCGGCTACCCGGTGCAGCCCAACAAGGCGATCGTGGGGCGCAACGCGTTCGCCCACGAGTCGGGCATCCACCAGGACGGCATCCTCAAGGAGCGCTCGACCTACGAGATCATGGACGCGACCACGGTCGGGCTCGAAGCCAATCAGCTCGTGCTGGGCAAGCACTCCGGCCGCCACGCCCTGCGCGCCGCGCTGGAGGAGCTGGGCTACCAGGTCGACGGCCAGGTGCTGAACACCGCCTTCAAGCGCTTCAAGGAGATCGCGGACAAGAAGAAGCAGGTCACCGCGCTCGATCTCGAGGCGCTCGTCACCGACGAGCTGCGCGAGGAGGCGGGCGCGTACACGCTGGAGTGGTTCGACGTCGAGGCGTCGTCGCGCCGGCCGCCGCACGCCACCGTCGGCGTGCGCATGCCGGACGGCGACGTGGTCCAGGGCGCGTTCACCGGCGACGGTCCGATCGACGCGGTCTTCCGCGCGATCAACGCCGCGACCGGCCTCGACGCCCGCCTGCGCGAGTTCCGCGTCGACGCGGTCACCGGCGGCCAGGACGCCCTTGGCGAGGTCGCGGTCGTCGTCGAGCTGGGCCCCAACGCCGGCGAGCGCGTCGGCCTGCCCGGCGTGCTCCTGCGCGAGCGCGCGACGGGCGCGGGCCAGGCCGTGACGACCGACATCATCGAGGCGGCCGGCATGGCCTACGCGCGCGCGCTCACCAACGCCGTGCGGCGCATGCAGACGATGGCCGAGGAGGAGACCGAGCCCGCGGCAGAGCTCGCCGCGCCGTGATCGACGCGCGGGCGCTGACCCGCGACGCCAGCGCCCTCGTTGCCGTGCCCAGCGTGACCGGCGACGAGCGCGCCGCGCTGGAGCGCCTCGCCGAGCTGGCCGCCGGGCTGGGGCTGCGCGCCGACCTGCACGAGCACGATCTCACGGCGCTGCGCGCCCACCCGGCGTATCCGGGCGAGGAGGCCGCGCGGACGGAGCTGTGGGGCCTGACCGTCACGGCGCCCGGCAGCGGCGCCGGCCGGCTGGCGATGTGCGGCCACGTCGACGTGGTGCCGGATGGCTCGGTCCCGTGGCGGCACGCGCACGGCACGGTGGTCGACGGCCGTCTGTACGGCCGCGGGAGCGTCGACATGAAGGGCGCCGTCGTCGCCGCGCTCCACGCCCTCGCCGCGCTCGGTGGCGACGGCCCGGAGGTCGTGCTCGTCGCGGTCGCCTCCGAGGAAGACGGCGGCCTCGGCGCCTTCGCCGCGCTGCAGCGCGACGCGCGCTTCGACGCCTGCCTGATCCCCGAGCCCACGGGCTTCGACGTCGTGTGCGCCCAGGCGGGAGCGCTGACCTTCGAGGGCATCGTCCCCGGCGTGGCCGCGCACGCCGCCCATCGCCTGGAGGGCGTGTCGGCCATCGATCGCTACCTGCCGGTCCACGCGGCGCTGGCCGAGCACGAGCGCGCCCTCAACGCCGCCGTCGAGCATCCCCTCATGCGCGCGCTGGAGCTGCCCTACCCGCTGTTGGTCGGGCGCCTGGAGGCCGGCGAGTGGTCGAGCAGCGTGCCCGATCGCCTGCGTTTCGAAGGGCGCGCGCCCGTGCGCGTGGGGGAGGACGTGGCGTCGGCCCGCGCCGCGGTCGAGGCGGTCGTCGCGCAAGCGTGCCCCGAGGCGACGCTGCGCTGGCCCGGCGGGCAGTTCGCATCGGGCGAGACCGACGCCGCCCACCCGTTCGCCGCCCTCGTGCGCCGCTCGCTTACCGCCGAGCTCGGCCGCGGGGTCGCGTTCGCCGGCGTCCCCTGGGGAGCGGACATGCGCCTGTGGACGGCGCGCGGGATCCCCACCGTCATGGCCGGCACGCCGGGCATCGAGCGATCGCACGCCGTCGACGAGTGCGTCCGCATCGACGATCTGGTGACGCTCGCGCGCGCGATCGTGCGCGTGGCGGAAGGGTTTGCGCCGTGACGTCAGCCGGCCAGCGCCCGGCCCTGCCGGTAGCCCTGCGCCAGCGTCGGCCCCGACGGCGCATTCGCCATGAAGTCCTGGCCCATCGCCGCGGCCGCGGCGTCATCCGGTACCACATGGCGCACGCGGGCCCCCCGCGCGCGCAGGATCTGCAGCTCGACCGCCACGGCCACGCGGAACACCCTGCTGATCGGCCTGCGCAGCGCCGCCGTCGGGTCCAGGCACAGGACCTCGGTGTCGCGGCGCGCCGGCGCCGCGTCGAGGTTGGTCACGCTCCACACGCCGCCGTCGACGTACTCGCGCCCGTCGATTCGCACCGGGGCGAAGACCCACGGGATCGCGCACGAGGCGGTCACGGCGTCGGCCACGCTCGGCCGCGGTGCGCCGGGCGCGCCGAACACGACGCGCCGGCCCGAGCGCTTGTCGACGCAGCACACGCGCAGGCGCCCGTCGAAGCGCGTGCCCCAGCGGACGATCTCGTCGTGCAGGCGCCCGTGCGACCGGCCGCCGACGGGAGCCCGCGCCAGCAGCGCCGAGCGCGCAAGCGCGCCACCCGGCGCCGTCAGCGCCGTGGTCACCGGGGCCAAGGGCGCGGTCGCCGCCCAGCCCCAGCGCGCGGCCGTGCGCAGCAGCCCATCGCCGTCGCGGCCGGCGGCCGGCTCTTCGCCGAAGTCAGCCGAATCGGACGGTCGGCGCAGCGGCCTGCCGGCGGCCAGGCGCGCCGACACGATCGCCCCCGCCGACGTGCCGACGAACGCCTCGACGTCGCGGAAGTCGGCCCCGCTTGCGTCCTCGATGCCCGCGAGGACTCCCGTCATCCATGCCTCGCCGACGACGCCGCCGCCGGCGAGGACGAGGACGTCGGGTGCGACGAATCGGCCCACCCACTCCAGGCTACGCGACCGACGTGGTCGTATGTTATAACGTACGCTTGTATTCGTGGCTGTCGCGGCGACTCCCGAGATCCACATCCACATCGGTCCGCGGGTCCGCGCTCTGCGCGAGGCGATGGATCTCTCGCTGCGCGATCTTGCCGAGCGCTCGGGCGTCAGCGCGCCGATGCTCAGCCAGGTCGAGCGCGGCGAGACCAGCCCGACGCTCCAGGTCGCGGCGCGCATCGCCGCCGGGCTCGAGCTGCGGCTCAGCCAGCTGCTGCGCCTCGACGAGGCCGGCACGGTGACCGTCGTGCGCGCCGGCGAGCGCCGCCGCGGCGGCTCGGCCCAGGCCGGCCACCGCTTCGAGATCCTCACCGCGCCGCTGCCCGGCCAGCGCGCCGAGCTCAGCCGCCATGTGCTCGCCGTCGGCGGGAGCACCGGCGGTCCCGGCGACCCGCCGATGCACGAGCCCGGCAGCCGCGAGATCGCCCTCGTCGAGGAGGGCACCGTCGTGCTCGACATCGACGGCGAGCGCCACGAGCTCGCCACCGGCGACTGCGTCACCTTCGACGCCGACCTGCCCCACCACTTCGAGAATCCCGGCCCCGGCGCGGCGGCCATCCTCGCCGTTGTCTCCGCCGGCCTACGGAGGTCATGAATGCCCCGAACCCTCTTCGACAAGATCTGGGACGCCCACGAGGTGGCCGACAACCTGCTGTACGTCGACCTGCACCTCGTCCACGAGGTCACGAGCCCTCAGGCCTTCGACGGGCTGCGTCTCGCCGGGCGCGAGGTGCGCCGGCCCGACCGCACGCTCGCCACCGCCGATCACAACGTGCCGACCGACGGCACCCCGGTCGCCGCGCGCATCCGCGACGAGCTCAGCCGCGTGCAGGTCGAGACGCTCGAGCGCAACTGCGAGGAGTTCGGGATCCCGCTGTACTCGCTGGGCTCAGAGCACCAGGGGATCGTCCACGTCATCGGCCCGGAGCTCGGCGTCACCCAGCCGGGCATGACCATCGTCTGCGGCGACAGCCACACGGCCACCCACGGCGCCTTCGGTGCGCTGGCCTTCGGGATCGGGACCAGCGAGGTCGAGCACGTTCTGGCCACGCAATGCCTCGTGCAGCGCAAGCCCAAGGCGATGCGCATCTGCTACGAGGGCGAGCTGGGCTTCGGCGTGACGGCCAAGGACCTGATCCTCGGCACGATCGGCCAGATGGGCGTCGACGGCGCCGTCGGGCACGTCGTCGAGTACGCCGGCCCGCCGATCGAGGCGCTCTCGATGGAGGGCCGCATGACGGTTTGCAACATGACCATCGAGGGCGGCGGGCGCGCGGGGATGGTCGCGCCCGACGACACCACCTTCGCCTGGGTCGACGAGCACGGCGCGAGCGTCGATCCGGCGTGGAGCGAGCTGCGCACCGACGACGGCGCGGGCTTCGACCGCGAGGTCGTCGTCGACGCGAGCGCGCTGAGCCCGATGGTCTCGTGGGGGACCAACCCCGCTCAAGTCGTAGGGGTCAGCGACAGCGTGCCCGAGCCCTCGACCGACGGCGAGGAGCGCGCGCTGCACTACATGGACCTGCAGCCCGGCACGCCAGTGCAGGAGATTCGCCTGGACCGCGTGTTCATCGGCTCGTGCACGAACTCGCGCATCGGCGACCTGCGCGCCGCCGCGCGCGTGATCGAGGGGCGCAAGGTGGCTTCCGACGTCTACGCGATGGTCGTGCCCGGCTCGGTGCAGGTGAAGCTCCAGGCCGAGGCCGAGGGCCTCGACGACGTCTTCAGGGCCGCCGGCTTCGACTGGCGCGGGGCGGGCTGCTCGATGTGCCTGGGCATGAACCCCGACATCCTCAAGCCGGGCGAGCGCTGCGCCTCGACGTCGAACCGCAACTTCGAGGGCCGCCAGGGCCGCGGCGGGCGCACCCACCTCGTGAGCCCGGAGATGGCCGCCGCGGCGGCGATCGAGGGGCACTTCGTCGACATCAGGAGCTGGTCGTGAGAGCGATCGAAACAATCACCGGGCCGGTGTCGGTCCTCAACCGCGACGACGTCGACACCGACCAGATCATCCCCAAGCAGTTCCTCAAGCGCGTCGAGCGCACCGGCTTCGGCGAGTTCCTCTTCTTCGACTGGGCCAAGGAGGCCGACTGGGACCTGCCACGCAACGAGATCCTCGTCACCGGGCGCAACTTCGGCTGCGGCTCGAGCCGCGAGCACGCCCCGTGGGCGCTCGAGGACTACGGCTTCCGCGCCATCATCGCGCCGAGCTTCGCCGACATCTTCCACTCCAACTGCACGAAGATCGGCCTGCTGCCGGTCGTCCTGCCCGCCGACGACGTGCGCGCGATCGCCGACGCCGGCGAGGCGCAGGTCGACCTCGCCGCCCAGGAGGTTCGCTGGCCGGGCGGCACGGCGAGCTTCGACATCGACCCCGAGGTCAAACACCGCCTCCTCAACGGCCTCGACGACATCGCCCTCACCCTCCAGCAGGACGCCGCGATCGAGGCCTACGAGCGCGACCGCGAGCGCTCGGGCCCCGTCACGACCGCGCTCAGCTGATCCGGACGCGCGGGTCGAGCCACGCGTGCACGAGGTCGGCCAGCAGGTTGGCCGCGACGACGAGCAGGGCACCGGCGATCGCGACGCCCTCGATGACCGGCAGGTCACCCTGGCCCATTGCGCGCGTCATCAGGCTGAACATGCCGGGGATGCTGAACGTGTACTCGAGCAGGATCGCGTTGGCGATCAGCGTTCCCATCGTCACGCCGATCAGCGAGACGACCGGAGCGCTGGCCGCCGGGATCGCGTGATGGCGCATGACGCGGGCGGACGAGAGGCCCTTGCCGCGTGCGGTGCGCACGAAGTCTTCCTCGAGCGTCTCGCTCAGGGTGGCCCGCAGCATCCGCATGGTGATCGCGGCGAGCGGCAGGCCGAGGACGATCCAGGGCAGCCACAGCGACTGCAGCCACGCCAGCGGGTCGTGGGTCAGCGGCTGGTAGGTGTTCGGCTTGGAGATCGGTAGGCGGGCGAACCTGCCGACCTCCGGGTGGAAGAAGACGATGAACATCGCGCCCACCCAGTACACCGGCGCGCTCATGCCGAACGCGGCGAAGCCGTCGAGCGCGCGGCCGGCGAGCGTGCCTCGGCGCTTTGTGGCCACGGCGCCCAGGTAGATGCCGGCCACCGTGCCCAAAACGATGCCGCCGGCCACGAGCGACAGGTCGGCGGGGAAGCTGTGGCGCAGCAGCGGCGCGATCGGCTGGAAGCTCAGCCCCCGGTCCCATGAGGTGCCGAGGTCGAAGTGCAGCCACGCGCGATCGAGGAAGTGCAGAAGCTGGTGCGGGAACCCCGTGCCGTCGGAGATCTGCTCGGGCCGGAACGCGTAGAAGACGCTGAACACCAGGGCGGTGACGCCGACCATGACGGCGACGACTGACACCAGGCGACGGACGAGATACGCGAGCACGGCTGGACTCGGGCCTACGGTAGCGGGAGGGTGAGCCTGAACACGCTGCCGCCGCCCGCGTTGGGCTCGACCCACAGGCGCCCGCCGTGGCGCTCGACGATGCGCCGCGAGATCGCCAGGCCCAGCCCGGTGCCGCGATATTCCGCAGCCGGCCCGGGGACGCGGGCGAACATGTCGAAGACGCGCTCGGCCTGATCGGGCTCGATCCCGATCCCGTTGTCGGCGACCATCAGCTCGCTGGTGCCGTCGCTTGTCCGGCCGCTGACCTGCACCCGCGGGGCGACCCCGGGCGCGGTGAACTTCAGCGCGTTGGCCAGCAGGTTCTGGAACACGCGCTGGAGCTGGCCGCGGTCGGCGGCGACGACCGGCAGCTCGCCGACCTCGACCGTCGCGCCGCGCTCGAGCACGGTCGGCTGCAGGTCGCGCAGGACAGCGGCGACGACGTCGTCGGCGGGCACCCGCTCGGGCCGCAGCGCGCTCGTGCCGGCGCGGGCGAAGAGCAGCAGGTCGTCGATCATGGCCTGCATGCGCTCGACGCCGGCGAGCGCGTAGGCGACGAACTCGCGCGCCTGCTCGTCGAGCGTGTCGCCGTATTGGCGTTCGAGCAGTGCGACGAAGCCCGCGACCGAGCGCAGCGGCGCGGCGAGGTCGTGGGAGGCCATGTAGGCGAAGGCCTCGAGGTCGGCGTTGGATCGCTCGAGCTCGCTGCGCGCCCAGACGCGCTCGATGACCCGCCCGAGCTGGACGCCGATCTGCCCCATCACACTGAGCAGCGCCGGGTCGGGCTCGGCGGGGCGATCGGCGAAGAACTCGAGCACGCCAACCGTGCGCAGGCCGATGAGGATCGGGAAGGCGAAGCCCGAGCGCAGGCCGGCGGCCGTCGCCACCTCCGAGCGCCCAAAGCCCGGCTCGCGGGCCACGTCGGCCACCCAGGCGGGCTCGCCCGCCCCGGTCACCTCGTTGGGGAGCGCGGGCGCACCCTGCACCTCGCTGGCGTCACGGAAGGCCGCGAAGCGCGCCTCGTCCTCCAGGTACCAGACGCCGGTGGGGCGCAGGACGCCCGTCGCCTGGTCGGCCAGGTAGGCGTGCCCGACCGGCCAGCGCATGTGCGCGCAGACGTAGACGATCGCCGCCCCGAGCGCGGGCTCGATCTCGGTCGCCTCGTTGGAGGACTCGGCGACCATCTCCAGCAGCTCGAGCTCGTCCTGGCGCTCGTAGAGCAGCCGCGCGTTCTCGGCCGCGATGCGCTCGGCCTCCCGCCGACCCTCGCGCTCGGCCTCCAGCTCCTCGCGCAGCCGCTGCGCCTCGTCCGTCGTGTCCGTCATCTCCCGCCATACACCTTAAGCTGCCCCGCCCATGGCTGCGACCATTGCCGTCCTCCCGGGTGACGGGATCGGCCCCGAGATCACCGCGCCGACGCTCGAGCTGCTCTCGCGCCTCGGAGACTTCGCCTTTGCCGACTACGACTTCGGCGGCGCCTCGATCGACGCCCACGGCACGGCGCTGACCGACGCGACGCTGGCCGCGTGCCGCGCGGCCGACGCCGTGCTGCTGGCCGCCGTCGGCGGACCCAAGTGGGACACCACCGACCCCGACGCGCCGCGCCCCGAGCAGGGCCTGCTCGGCCTGCGCAAGGCGCTGGGCCTGTACGCCAATCTGCGCCCCGTCCGCGCGGTCGAGGCGCTGCTCGACGCAAGCCCGCTGCGCCGCGACGTCGTCGAGCGCACCGACCTGCTCGTCGTCCGCGAGCTGACCGGCGGCATCTACTTCGGCGAGAAGACCCGCACCGACGGCGCCGCCAGCGACCTGTGCGTCTACACGACCGAGGAGATCGAGCGCATCGCGCGCACCGCCTTCGGCGCCGCGCGCTCAAAGGTGACGAGCGTCGACAAGGCCAACGTGCTGGAGACCAGCCGCCTGTGGCGCGCAGTCGTGCACCGCGTCCACGCCGAGGAGTTCCCGCAGATCGAGCTCGAGCACGCGCTGGTCGACTCGACCGCGATGAAGCTCATCACCGCGCCGCGCCACTTCGACGTGATCCTCACCGAGAACATGTTCGGCGACATCCTCAGCGACGAGGCGTCGGTGGTGACCGGCTCGCTGGGGCTGTTGCCGAGCGCCTCGATCGGGGGCAGCGGCCCTGGGCTGTTCGAGCCCGTCCACGGCTCGGCGCCGGACATCGCGGGGCAGGGGATCGCCAATCCGCTGGCCATGTTCCTGTCGGCGGCGATGATGCTGCGCCACGGCCTCGGTCGCGAACGCGAGGCGGCGGCCCTAGAATCGGCCGTGGACCGTGCGCTCGGCGAGGGCCTGCGGACCCGGGACCTCGGCGGCACGGCGAGCACGGCGGAGGCGACGCAGGCGGTGCTCGCACACCTCGACTAAGGAGCGAAGACGTGGAGCAGGCGGACCTCATTTGGATGAACGGCGAGTTCGTCAATTGGGAGGACGCGAAGGTCCACGTACTCACGCACGGCCTGCACTACGGCACCGGTGTCTTCGAGGGCATCCGCTGCTACGACACCGAGATCGGCCCGGCGGTGTTCCGCCACCTCGATCACATCGACCGGCTGTTCAAGTCGGCCGAGCTGTACTACATGCCGATCCCGTACGACCGCGAGCAGATCCGCCAGGCGACGCTCGAGCTCATCGGCCGCAACGGCTTTCGCTCCTGCTATATCCGCCCGATCGCCTTCCGCGGCTACGGGACGATGGGCCTCTTCCCGCTCGACGCCCCGGTCGACGTCTCGATCGCCGTCTGGCAGTGGGCGGCCTACCTCGGCGAGGAGGGCAAGCGCCACGGCGTCCGGGCCAAGATCTCCTCATGGCGGCGGATCTCCAACGACTCGCTGATCCCGCACTCGAAGGCCTCCGGCCAGTACCTGAACTCGATCCTGGCCAAGATCGAGTCCCATAAGGCCGGCTATGAGGAGGGGATCCTCCTCGACGATCACGGCTTCGTCTGCGAGGGCTCGGGCGAGAACATCTTCGTCGTCCGCGAGGGGCGCATCGTCACGCCGCCGCAGACCGCGGGCATCCTCGACGGCATCAACCGCAAGTCCGCCATCCAGATCGCTCGCGACCTCGGCTTCGAGGTCGTCGAGCGCAACATCGCGCGCGCCGAGCTCTATCTGGCCGACGAGCTGTTCATGACCGGCACGGCGGCCGAGCTCGTGCCGGTGCGCGAGGTCGACGACCACACCATCGGCGGCGGTGAGCCGGGCGAGATCACGCGCGCGGTGCAGAGCGCCTTCGAGGACGCGCTGCACGGGCGCATCGAGCGCTACCGCGAGTGGCTCGACCCCGTGCCCGATCTCGATCGGCCGGAGGCCGAGCGTCCTCTTCAGACCGCGGGGCAGGATGCCCCGCGGAGCACTTCTTCGTGACCATCGAGCTCTACGACGCGACCCTGCGCGACGGCATGCAGGGGCCCGGCCTGGCGCTGTCGGCCGGCGAGAAGGTGCGCGTCGCGCGCAAGCTCGACGAGCTGGGCATCCATCTGATCGAGGCCGGCTTCCCGGCGTCCAACCCCAAGGAGCTCGAGCT
>DATBKW010000251.1:0-12740 GCA_036555665.1 Solirubrobacteraceae bacterium
GCTCGTATCGGTCGTGGTACAGGGCGTAGTGCGCCTGGGAACGACCATCGCGCATGCGCCCGAACTCGAAGATGTAGGCACGACCGAGCGCCGTGTCGCCCTCGAGCTCGACGGTGCCCGGGTGGGTGTTCTGGACGAAGAAGTCCCAGAGCGCCTCCTGCGCGCGCTCGATGCCGGCGCGAATCTGCGCACGGCCGACGAACTCGACGTTGACATAAGGCAGTCGCCACGCGCCGTCCTGTGTGAACAGCGACGCAAAGCGGTCGTAGTCGCGCACCATCGCTGCGTCCGTGAATTCGCCGCGCAGCGCCTCGATCGCGACACGATCGGCGATGGCCTGAAGATCGCTCATCGGCAGCTCTCCATGGCGGTTTGCTCCGTGTTCACCGCTTCTTGTCTTCGTTCGGATAGCGCCCACCGGGCTCGCAGACGTCGCGTGCGAGCAGCGCGACCGGATCTCGGATCAGCGCGGCCATGCTCGGTCAGTGGCTCAGCGGGTGGTCGAGGACGATGCGCCAGCTGCCATCGGGCTGTCGGCGCGAGACCATCGTGCCGAGGCCCGAGATCTCGATGAGCTCGCCGCCGTCGGACCCGGCCAGCGTCCAGCGTCCGTGGCTGAGCGCGAGGCCGTCGGCCTGGATCGTGTCGACGACCTCGATCCGCAGCACGGGCCGCAGCGCGAGCACGGAGTCGATGGCGTCGCGGATCGCGGCGCCTCCGGTTACGCGGCGCCCGTCAGGAGGAACGACGATCGTCGCCGTCGGCTCATGAAGTGCCGTGAAGGCGTCCGCATCGCCGTCACTGATCGCGGCGGCGATCAGGGCGTGGATCTCTTCAGGACGTCGCGCGGGCATGGAAGTGAGCCTGCCCGCGGCGACGCGCCTTGACCACCCCAGGAATCTGGGGTCTGAGACGCGGAATTCGGTGCGACAATCGGTACATGGCGGGCGGGTCATCGGCGCGAGTGGGGGAGGACCTCGTGAGGCTCGTCCACCGTGGCGACGAGATCGCCGAGTTCACGCGCGCTGCGGGCCGCATCCTCGGTCGCGCGGTGCCGTTCGACGGGATCTGCATGTTGACGCTGGATCCCGCGACGCTGCTGCCGACGGGTGAGGTGGTCGAGAACGGCCTTCCACCGGCCGCGACCGCCCGCATGTCCGAGATCGAGCTCCGCGCCGACGACGTCAACAGCTTCAGGTCCCTGGCGCGCTCCGGGCAGACCGCGGCGAGCCTGAGCGAGGCCACGCGAGGCGACCTCGATCGCAGCCTGCGCCATCGGGAGCTCAGGCGGCCGAACGGCTTCGGTGACGAGTTGCGCGCCGTCCTCGCCGACAACACGGGGACATGGGGAGCGCTCACGCTGCTGCGTGGCGACGACAGCGCGCCGTTCAGCGCCGCCGACGTGACGCTCGTCAGGTCCTTCACGGGCGGCCTGGCAGACGGTGTGCGACGAGCGATCCTGCACAGGGCGTTGCCGGCGCGCAGCGACGATGAGGAGAAGGACGTTCCCGGGATCGTGCTCGTCGCGGGCGACAACGAGCTGTCGGCCGCCGACGCCGCCGGCGAACGCTGGCTCGACGAGCTGGCGGGCGCCGGGGCGGACGCTGTGCTGCCGCCGGTGGTGAGCGCGGTGGCGAACCGCGCCCGCGCGATCTCGGCCGGGGGAGCCCCGGCCGAAGGGCCGGCCCGGGCGCGCGTTCGCACCGCGTCCGGGGCGTGGCTCGTCGTGCGCGGATCGGCGCTCGTCGACGATCGCGCCGCCAGGATCGCCGTGACCTTCGAGCCGATCAGGCCACACGAGCTGGCGCCGCTGATCGCCGACGCCTACGAGCTGACCGACCGTGAGCGGGCCGTCACCGGGCTCGTCGCGTGCGGGCTCCCGACCGATGCGATCGCCCGGCGCCTGTACCTCTCGCCGTGGACCGTGCAGGACCACCTCAAGTCGATCTTCGAGAAGGTCGGGGTGAGCACCCGCGGCGAGCTCGTGGCCCGGCTGTTCTTCGAGCACTACGCACCCCGGTTGGGCGAAGGCAGCGAACCCGGCTAGTGAGGGCCGACACCAACGAGCACGTCCGAGGCGGACCCATACGCATCTTGCGTGATCGCTTTGATGGCGGACTCTCCGATGTCGGTCCGTCAGATGAGATACCACGGGTTGCAGCCACCCCGCTCGGCGATGTCACGAATTTCGGCTGCACTCGCCTCATCTCCGTAGTAGTCGGCGCGGGCGGCAAGCCCGGCGGCGATGTCGCACTCGATGCCCCGATAGGCCTGTGCTTCGTCCGTGGCGGGGGAGCTCAAAGCGAAGGCCACAGCAAGGACGGGGACGGCGAATAGCGCGAAGAATCGCTTCTTCATGGCTTCCTCCTCGGGGATGGACACCCGGTCGTGCGGCGGATGCCTGCGGGTGGATCACCGCGGCTATCGTCCGCGCCGATGACGCGGTCTTTTGTAGTGACCGGAGCCGGTCGTGGCGTCGGGCGTGCGATCGCGGAGCGCCTGAGCGAGCGCGGGGAAGTGGTCGTCGTCGATCGCGATGCCGACGCGCTGCGGTGGACCGCGGACCAGCAGGGCGTCGCCGGCGTCGCCGGCGACGCCATGGACGAGGACACCCTGGGCGCTGCGGTGCGGCAGGCTTCGCAAGCGGGGACGCTGAGCGGGTGGGTCAACAACGCCGCGGTGTTTCGCGATGCCGCGCTGCACGACACGCCGGTCAGCGACCTGCTCGAGCTGATCACGGCGAACCTCGGCCCGGCCGTAGCGGGCAGCGCCGCGGCGATCCGCCGCTTCCTCGCCGACGGTACGGCCGGCGCGATCGTCAACGTGTCATCCCATCAAGCTCAGCGCGCGGTCCCCGGCGCGCTGCCCTACGCCACCGCCAAGGCAGCGATCGAGGGCCTCACGCGCGCGCTGGCGGTCGACTACGCGCCGCGCGGCATCCGCGTCAACGCGGTCGCGCTCGGCTCGATCGTCACCGAGCGTTACGACCAGGGGCTCGACGAGCCGCTGCGGCGCCTGCACCCGCTCGGACGCGCCGGCCGCGCCGGCGAGGTCGCCGCGGTGGTCGACCACCTGCTGTCCGACGACGCGAGCTTCGTCACCGGCGCCGTCGTGCCCGTCGACGGCGGGCGGGCCGCCCTCGGGCACGACCCCGAAGCGCGAGACGTCACCGCCGCCGACCCGACGTAGCCCATCTCCGCTGCTACGCCTCGGGCTTTTCCCAGACCGAGATGTGGCTGCGGCTGTCGGCGGTGAACGGCGCCCCACGCCAGTCGCCCCAGCGGTCGCGCAACCGCAGGCCGGCGAGGCGCGCCATGAGGTCGAGCTCCGCGGGCCAGACGTAGCGGAACGGAATCGACCGAAGGCGAAAGCCGTGCTCCGTCGCGGTGAAATGGTGCGAGACCTGCCGCTGGCCGACGACGTCGAACTCGTCGATCCCCCAGTGCGTCGCGCCGGTGGCGAAGACGTTCGCGCGCTGGCCGGGCGGCAGGCGCCGTAGCTGGGGGACGCCGACCTCGACCACGAAGCACCCGCCGGGATCGAGGTGCCCGGCCGCGTTGGCAAAGCAATCGACCTGCGCGTCCTGTGAGGTCAGGTTCACGAGCGTGTTGAACACGAGGTAGACGAGCGCGAAGGTGCCGTCGACCGTGGTCGTGGCCATGTCGCCGACCGTCACGGGGAGGTTGGCGCCGCCCGGCTTGGCGCGGAGCTCCTCGACCATCGCGGCGGACAGCTCGATCCCTGTCACGGGAACACCGCGCGCCACGAGCGCGAGGCCGACGCGTCCCGTCCCGATCGCCAGTTCGAGCGCCGGTCCGCCGCCGGCCAGCGCCGCGAGCCGGTCAACGGCGGGGCCGAGGACCTCCGGGGCAAACATCGCGGCGCTGTCAGCGTCGTAGCGGGAGGCGACGTCCGGGCCGAAGTGGTTCTGGGTCATACGCCGTCTCCCACGGTCGTCTCGGTCATGAGCATGTCGTGGATGCTGGACGGCGGCGCGCGATTGCACATCGGGCGAATGGAGGCGATCTGCGGGCGCTCGGCTTACGCCGGCGAGGGAGGTGTCTTACGCCCGCGGCGTCGACTCTTAGTCCGTGCCGGCCAGGCCGTGCCGGTGCGCCACCGCCGCCGCCTCGGTCCGCGAGCGCGCGTTGAGCTTGACCAGGATGCGCGAGACGTGGACGCTGGCCGTCTTCTCGGCCATGAACAGCGTCGCGCCTATCTCGCGGTTCGTCGCGCCCTCGGCGAGCAGGGCGAGGACCTGACGCTCGCGGGCGGTCAGGCCGAACGGGGGCGGCTCCGGCTCGTCGCCCTCCGCGACCTCGGAGCCGAGCGACAGCCGGGCACGGGCGGCGAGGCGCTCGATCTCCGCGCGCAACCAGCCGGCGCCGAGCCGGGTGGCGATTGCGTGCGCCGTCCGGGCGGCCTCCGCGGCTGCCGCGTGATCGCCGGCGGCGACGTGCGCCTCCGCCTCGCGCCAGCGCATGCGGGCCGCCGGCTCCGGGCGGCCGAGCTCGTCCCACGCGGTGGCCGCCCGCCCGTAGGCCGGCGGGTCGGCGTGGCCGGCGGCCCGTTGCAGTTCGGCGCGCGCCGTCGACGACAGGGCGCGCTCGACCGGCCGCGCCGGGGTGCTCGCCGCGGCGACGCGAGCGGCCAGCCGGTCCGCGCGGCGCAGGGCGTCGGCCTCGGCCTCGGCGTCGCCGAGGTCGCGGGCGCGCTCGGCGGCGTCCGCCTCGACGGTGACGCCCGCGGCCGCGAGGGCCGCCACGAGCATCGCGTCGTCACCCACCTGCTCGATCCGCGCCAACCCCTCCTCGACGGCGGCGCGCGCGCCGTCGAGGTCGCCCTCGCGGCGCCGCAGCTCGGCCGTGAGGACGCCGAGCGGGCCGAGTGCCCGGGGCTCGCCTGAACTCGCGTGCAGGGGTGCGAGCTGCTCCATGAGCGTCGCCGAGTCCTCTCCGCGTGCAGTGGCCAGCGCTGCACGGCGCAGCAGCAGGCCCAGGCGCGTCTGCGAGCCGGTCCATGGCTGGACGTCCGGAAGGACGGCTTCGGCCGCCTCCCATTCGCCGACGTCGAACTCCACCTCGGCGAGCTGGACGTCGAGCCACATCAGGCCGACCGGGTGGCGCCCGGTGATCGCCCGGCGCCCCTCGGCGAGCAGTTCGCGCGCCTCCGCCGAGCGACCGAGGCTGTGCAGCATGTCGGCGTAGTTGTCGTAGGCGACCGCCAGATCGGACAGGTCCTGGTGCTCGCTTGCGATCCGGAGCGCCTCGCGCAGCTCCGCAGCGCCCTGCTCGACCTCGCCGGTCATCGCCAGCGAGAAGCCCAGCGTGTTGCGAGCGCGGCCTTCGATGAGCGGCAATCCGGTCGCCGCCCTCAATGCCTCGCGCGCCACGCGGGCGGCGTCGTCGAAGCGGTGGACGATCATGTACGCGCGCGCGAGGCCGGCGAGGACATCCGCGCGCGTCGACGGATCGACCTTGGAGCCGCCGCGCTCGACGAGCTCGAGTGCGGACTCGAGCGTGGCGATGCTCTCCTGAGCGCGGTTCAGGTGGCGCTGAGCGCGAGCGACAGCTTCCAGGATGCGGGCGGCGCGGCGAGGGTCGGCGCGTGGGCCGAGGTCCGCGAGGGCGGCCTCGAGAAGCGCGAGCTGGCGGCCCGGGTCGCCGAGCGCGCCGGCGGCGGCCGCCGCGCGGCTGAGGACGGTCACGCGGTCGACACCGGCACACTCCTCGGCGTCCGGCACCCGTTCCCACAACTCGAGCGCGCGCTCGAGCAACGCCGCCGCCTCGCCGTGGGCGTACACCCCCTCGGCGGCGGTCGCCGCCTCCACCGCGGCAGCCAGCGCCGCCGGCTGGTCGCCGCCCGCGGCGAAGTGATGAGCAACCGCGGCGGTCGTCTGTGGGTCGGCGCCCAGCTCCGCGCGACGCTGGAGCGCGCGAGCGAGCGTCAGGTGCAGCGTCGACCGCTCGCCCGGCAGCAGGTCGTCCTCGATCACCTCGCGCAGCAGCGCGTGCCGAAACTGGTAGAAGCCCCCGTCGTCGACGGCGAGCACGTGGCTCTCGATCGCCGCGCGCAGCGCGTCACGCAGGACACGCGGGTCGAGCCCGCTCGCCTCCTCCAGCAGCGCATGGTCGACCAGCTGCCCGACGGCGACCAGGGCGAGGAGCCCGCGCGCCTCCATGGGCAGACGCTCCACGCGCAGCAGGAGCGCGTCGCGCAGCGTGTCCGGCACGGCGCCGCGGCCGTCTTGCCCCGCGGCCACGAGCTCCTCGGCGAACAACGGGTTGCCGCCGGAGCGACGCCACAGCCGCTCGAGCAGGTCGCGAGCGGGCGGCGCGCCGAGGATGTCGGTCAGCTGCTCGGCCAGCTCGTCGCGGCTGAGCGGCGCCAGCGCGATGCGGCGAGTCCGCGGGTGCAGCTCGAGTTCGGCCAGCAGCGGACGCAACGGATCGCTGCGGGGAAGCTCATCGGAGCGGTAGGAGCCGACCACCATGATCCGCTCGGTGGTCAGGCTGCGCGCCAGAAACGTGAGCGCTGCCTGCGTCGAGCGGTCGGCCCAGTGCAGATCCTCGATCGCCAGCAGCACCGGCCGCTCCCGCCCGAGCACGTCGAGGAGCGACAGCAGCCCCTCGAACAAGCGCGCCTGCCCGCCGCCGTCACCCGTCGGCGTGGCAGCGCCGACGCCGGGCAGGAGCGGGGCAACGGCGTCGCGCAACGTCTCGGTCAGCGCCGCTTCGGGTGTCCGAGCCAGCGGCCGCAGCGCCGCCACCAGCGGGAGGAACGGCAGCTCGTTCTCGTGTCCGAGGTTGATGCAGTCCCCGGCCAGCACCAGCGCTCCGTCGTCGCGCGCGCGGCGCATGAGCTCTGCCAGCAGCCGCGTCTTGCCGACCCCCGCCTCGCCGGCCACGAGCGTCAACGACGGCCGCCCGTCGCGCGCGGCTTCGAGCGCTGCCTCAAGCTCGGCCAGCGCCTCGGCGCGGCCGATCAACCGCGAGCTTGCGACGCGCGTCAACATGGCCGACTGCCCATCCTGCCAGCTTGACCGTGACGGTCCGAGCCGGCGCTGAGCGACCGCATGCAAAACCCCAGGACTCTGGGATGGCCGGCGCCCGGATCCAGGTGCATCGTCTTCCGATGCGCCCGCTGGACCTGCACGAAGGCTTTCGCGATCCCTGGTACGCGGCGACCGGCGATCTACTGGGGTTCCTCGAGGCGGCCGATCGCCTTCCCGGCATTCGCGCCGTGCAGCGAGCGATGCGACGCGCTCTCGACCCGCGCCCGGGCATGCGGCTGCTCGACGCGGGATGCGGCGTCGGCCTCGAGACGATGCGCCTGGCAGCCGATCACACCGAGACGCTCGTCACCGGGCTGGACCGCAACGCCGAGTTGCTCGCTGTCGCGCAACGGCGCGCCGATCCCGCCATGGCCAACCTGCGCTGGCTCGAGGCCGACCTCGCCGCGCTCGATCTCCCCGAAGCGAGCTTCGACGCCATCCGGACCGACCGGGTGCTCATGTACTTGCCCGACGGCAACCTCCAGCAGGCCCTTGATGGCCTGATCCGGGCGTTGCGGCCGGACGGCAGGCTCGCCCTCTTCGAGCTCGATTACGGCGCGACGATCCTGGCCCTCGGCGCCGCCGCCCCGACGGTCGTCGATCGGGCCGTCGACGCGTTGCGGAACTCGCTCCCGCAACCGCTCGCCGGCCGGCAGCTGCCGCAGCTGCTGCGCGCGCGAGGCCTGCGCGATGTGACCGCCGAGCCGTTTTCCATCGCCGTGAGTGAGACCGTGTGGCGGCGCATCGTGCACGACACCATCATGGCCGCCGCATCGCCGCGCCCCGACCCCGACCTCGCCGCGTGGCTGCGCGAGCAGGCGGACGCCGCCGCGCGCGGCGAATTCGTCGCCGCGTTCACCGGCGTTCTCACCTCGGCGACCAAGCCGCACGCCTGACCTCATGGCGCACCTCAGCACATGGCCTTCAGCCACGCGCCGACGTGCGACTGCGGGCGTCAGATCCCGAGCGACCGCTCCACGCCACGGACCGTCTCGGCGGAGCGGCGCAGGGCGGCCACCTCAGCCTCGGTCAGCGGCGGAGTCAGCACCGCGTCGACGCCCTTGGCGTCAACGATCGACGGCAGCGACAGGCAGACGTCGTCGATGCCGTACTGACCGCTGAGCAATGAGGACACCGGCAACACACTGCGCTCGTCATGCAGGACGGCCTCGACGATCCCGGCCGTCGCGAGGCCGACGGCGAAGTTCGTCGCGCCCTTGCCGCGGATGATCTGCTCAGCGGCGGTGACGACCTCCTGGGCGATCTGGTCGAGCGCCCGCTCATCGAGCGACGGACGTCCCGCCACGGACCATTCGCGCACCGGCACGCCGCCGATCGCGGCCTGGCTCCAGGCGGCAACCTGCGAGTCGCCGTGCTCGCCGACGATGAACGCGTTCACGCTGTGCACGGCGACGTCGCAGTGCTGGGCGAGCAGTGTCCGCAGACGCGAAGAATCGAGCACGGTTCCGGAGCCGAACACGCGCCGGCTCGGCAGCCCAGACGCCTGCACGGCGGCGTAGGTCACGATGTCGACGGGATTGGTGACCAGCAGCAAGATCGCGTCGGGCGACAGCTCCAGCAGCGCGGGTACCAGCGACCGACACATCGAGACGTTCACCGCCGCGAGCTCGAGCCGCGTCTGGCCCGGCTTTTGCTTGGCGCCCGCGGTGATCACGACGATGTCGGAGTCCCCCGTGACCGCGATGTCGTCGGAGCCGATCACGGCCGCCGTGGGATAGAACTGGCTGCCATGGTTGAGGTCGAGCACCTCGGCGCGGACCTTGTCCGGATCGATGTCGTATAGCGCCACCGTCTTCGGCGCGCCGCGGATCAACGAGGCGTAGGCAATGGTCGCCCCGACGCCGCCGGCGCCGATCACCGAGACCTTCCGCCGCTCACGCATCTGCTGAGGCTATCCGTGGACGCGTCTTCCCCCTAGCCCGCCAGCGCGGCGCGCAGCCTGGTGATCGTGCGGTGCAGCTGGTCAAGCGCGCGGTCAGACAGGACGCCGCCGATGCGGGCGTCGAGCTCGGCTGCGATCAGGCGCTGCGCCTTGGCGTGCGTGGTGGCGCCGGCGCGGGTCAGCGCGACCACTGACGAGCGGCGGTCGCTCGGGTGCGGTCGGCGGGCGACGAGGCCGTTGCGCTCGAGGCGGTCGACGGTCTTGCTCGCGCCGCCGATGGTGATCGACAGGCCGCGCACGATGTCGTGGACGCGGCAGTTCTCGACGTCGGCGACGACCGCCAGCGTCTGCGCCGTGCCCAGCCCGACGCCCAGCTCGGCGCGCAGCCGGGCCTCGACGGCGTCCCACAGCTCGATCTCGAGGCGCACGAGGTCGGCGAAGAGGGTGGGCAGGTCGGCCATGGTGGACCGGGAACGGTAGCGCATCGCTCGGAAGCTAATTCCTTGGAACTTGATTCCATGGAATGTACATGCGCTACGCTGAAGCGCATGATCTCTCTCCGCCCCTCCATGCGTGCCGTCGTCCTGGACGTCGTCCCCGCGCCGCCCGAGGCGCTCGTCGTCCGCGAGCGCGCCGTCCCCCAGCCCGAGCCGGGTTGGGTCCTCATTGAGGTCAAGGCCTTCGGCCTGAACCGCTCCGAGCTGAAGACCCGGCTGGGCCTCGCCGACCCCGAGGTCACGTTCCCGCGCGTGCCGGGGATCGAGGCGACCGGCGTCGTCGCGGCCTGCCCAGGCGGCGAGCTGGCCGTCGGCCAGCAGGTCGTCGCGATGATGGGAGGAATGGGCCGCCGCTTCGACGGCGGCTACGCGGAGTTCACGTGCGTGCCGGTCGCACAGGCGATTCCGTTCCGCAGCGAGCTCCCGTGGACGACGCTGGGCGCCGTACCGGAGATGCTGCAGACCGCGTATGGCGCGCTGACCGTCGGGCTCGACGTGCAGGCCGGCCAGACGCTGCTGATCCGCGGCGGTACGTCCTCGGTCGGCCTGACCGCCGCGATGCTCGCCAAGCGCCGCGGCCTGACCGTCCTGGCCACGACGCGCTCGGAGGCCAAGGCCGGCGCGGTGCGCGAGGCGGGCGCCGACCACGTCGTCGTCGACGACGGTGCGATCGCGGCGCGCGTGCGCGAGCTGGTCCCCGGCGGCGTCGACGCGACGCTCGAGCTCGTCGGCACGCCGACGCTGCGCGACAGCCTGGAGGCCACCCGCGTGCACGGCGTCGTCTGTGCCGCGGGCTACCTCTCCAACGAGTGGATCGTGCCCGGCTTCTACCCGACCGCCTTCCTGCCCAACGGCGTGCGCCTCACCGGCTACAGCGGCGACGCGTCCGACCTGCCACAGGCCGTCCTGCAGGACTTCCTGGACGCGGTCGCCGTCGGCGAGGCAGCCGTGCCGATCGCCAAGACCTACACCATGGATGAGATCGCGGCGGCCCACGACGACATGGAGCACGACCGCGTCGCGGGCAAGCTGGTGGTCGCGACCGGACGCTGAGGCCGGGCGGTAGCGCTGTTCAGATCACCGCGTGGTCTTGGCGGCGTAGAGGGCGTAGACGGCGGCGCAGCGGCGCATCGCGTCCTCGTCGATGAACTCGTTCGGGCCGTGCGAGATGTCCAGCCGGCCGCCGCCGTAGCCGAGCGCAGGGATCCCGAGCTGCGAGTACCAGCGGGTTTCCAGCACGCCGGGGCACAGCTCGAGCCGCGGCGGCTGGCCTTCGACGGCGGCGACGCACTCGGCGAGCCTGCTTACCTGCGGGTCGGATGGCTCGGTGGCGCCGGATGGCTGCTCCTGGAGGATGTCGATCGTCACATCGGCGCCGGCGCGGTCGGCGGCGCTGTGGATGGTCTCGATGAGGCGGGTGAGCTCGGCCTCCAGCGTGCGTTCGGGGTTGAAGCGCCAGTCGACGGAGAACCACGCCGAGCCGGGCACGACGTTGAAGTTCGCCCCGGCGCCAAGGCTGCCGCCGACGACCATCATCGAACCCTTCGCCGCCTCGCTGTCAGCCGCCAGCTCGGTGCGCTCGTCGAGGAGCTCCTGTGCAAGCTCGGTGACCGGTCGGGCGACCCGGATCAGGTGCTCGAACGCGTTGTCGCCTTGATGGGCCAGGCCGACGTGTGCTTCACGGCCGTGGACGGTGACGCGCATGGTGATCGCGCCGCGGCAGGCGTGCCAGATCACCCCGCCGGTCGGCTCGGCCGTGACCATCGCCACCGCATCGCGGTCGATCAGCCCGGCGTCGCGCAGGTGTCCGGAGCCGACCGCGCTGCCGGTCTCCTCGTCGCAGACGAGGTGAAAGACGACGCGGGTGTCGTCGAGGAGGCCGAGCTCGCGTGCCGCGGCGGCGCCGTAGAGCATGCTGACCAGGCCACCCTTCATGTCGGCGGCGCCGCGGCCGATGATGCGGCCGTCCTCGCGACGCGGCTCGAACTGCGTCTGGCTCTGGGCGGGGACGACGTCGAAATGGCCGTGGAAGTAGACGATGCGCCGGCCGTCGCCGAGGCCGCCGCGGACGACGCAGGCGCCTTCGAGCTCGGCGGCGTCGACGTCGATGACCTCCGACGCGACATCCAGGTCTCGCATCGCCTCGGCCAGCACGCGGGCGCAGTCTCTGAGGCCGCGGCCGGGCGGGTTCTCCGTGTTGACCGCGACAAGCCGCATGAGCAGCTCGGCCATCTCGTCGGAGCGGGCGTCGAGCCACTCCTGGACTTCGGCGGCATGGTCCACGTCGCATCAGTTGTACCTCGAAGCCGCTGCTGGCCGTGCCGTCGCCGGCGCGTATGCCGCGCGCGCTACAGCTCGCCGGCCCGCGCGCGGGCGGCCTGGCGGACCAGGTGGTCGCGCTCGTCGACGTTCGTCGCCCGGCGGGCGGCCTGCGCGTACTCCTCGCCGGCGGCCGGCAGGTCGCCGGCGAGCTCGTGCAGGTGGGCGCGGACGGCGTGCCACCGGTGGCGGTCGGCGAGCATCTCGCGCAGCCGATCGGTCTCGAGCAGCCCCGCGGCGGGACCGGTGACGTGGCCGACCGCGACGGCGCGGCCGAGCACGGCGGCGGGGTCCTGGCGCACCGGGTCGTCGGTCAGGGCGACGAGGTCGTCGTACCAGGCGAGGATCTGCGGCCAGTCGGTCTCCTCGGCGCTGGCCGCGTCGTCGTGCAGGGCGGCGATGGCGGCCTCGATCTGGTAGCGCCCGGGGCGCTGAGCGGCCAGCGCCGATTGCAGGACGCGAACGCCCTCGGCGATCTCGCGGGTGTCCCACAGGCCGCGGTCCTGCCGGTCGAGCGTGACGATGCGACCCTGTGAGTCGAATCGCGCCGGGAGGCGGGCGTGATTGAGGAGCATCAGCGCCAGCAGTCCACGCGCCTCAGGTTCGTCGGTGGCGAGGGTGAGTTGGCGGGCGAGCCGGATCGCCTCGCCGGCCAGGTCGACTCGACCCCCGGTATGCCCGGTCGTGTAGATGAGGTAGAGCACGCGCAGCACGACGGCGAGGTCACCGGGCTGGTCCAGGCGGCGGGCGGGCGGGCCGGCTAATGCGCGCTTGGCCCGGGTGATCCGCTGCGCCATCGTCGCCTCCGGCACGTAGAAGACGTCGGCGATCTCTCGGGTGGTGAGGCCGCCGACGGCGCGCAAGGTCAGCGCCACCTGGGAGGTGGGCGCGAGCTCGGGGTGGCAGCAGCAGAAGAGCAGGAAGAGGGTGTCGTCGCCCTCCTCCGGACCCGGCCCACCCACCGGCG
>DATBKW010000252.1:0-22243 GCA_036555665.1 Solirubrobacteraceae bacterium
AAGCCGGGCGGTCAGAATCCGGACGGTGGTCGGTCAGTCGTCGTCGTCGACCCAGTCCATCGTGCGCTGGACCGCCTTGCGCCACTTGCGGTAGCCCTTCTCGCGCACCGCGGGCTCCATGCCCGGCAGCCACTCGGCGGCCTTGTGCCAGTTGGCCCGCAGGCCCTCGATGTCGGGCCAGAAGTCGACGGCCAGCCCGGCCGCATACGCGGCGCCGAGCGAGACGGTCTCGGCGACGATCGGGCGCACGACGGGCACGTCGAGCACGTCGGCGAGGAACTGCATGAGCAGGTTGTTGGCGGTCATGCCGCCGTCGACCTTGAGCGCGCTGAGCTCGACGCCGGCGTCGGTGTTCATCGCGTCGACGACCTCGCGCGTCTGCCAGGCCGTCGCCTCGAGCACCGCGCGCGCGAGATGCCCCTTCGAGATGTAGCCCGTCAGCCCGGCGATCACCCCGCGCGCGTCGCTGCGCCAGTACGGCGCGAACAGGCCCGAGAACGCCGGCACGAAGTAGATGCCGCCGTTGTCGTCGACCGTCTTCGCGAGGTCCTCGATCTCCGGCGCCGACGAGATCAGGCCCAGGTTGTCGCGCAGCCACTGCACGAGCGAGCCCGTGACCGCGATCGAGCCCTCGAGCGCGTACACCGTCTCGGCGTCGCCGATCTTGTAGCAGACGGTCGTGAGCAGGCCGTTCTTGGACTGCACCGCCTCCGTGCCCGTGTTGAGCAGGAGGAAGTTGCCGGTGCCGTAGGTGTTCTTGGCCTCGCCGGGCGACAGGCAGGCCTGCCCGAAGGTGGCCGCCTGCTGGTCGCCGAGGTCGCCGGCGATCTGCACGCCGGTCAGCCCGCCGACCTTGACCTCGCCGTAGGCCTCGCTCGACGCCCGGATCTCCGGAAGCATCGACGTCGGGACGCCGATCGTGCCGCAGATGTCCTCGTCCCACGAGAGCGACTCGAGGTCCATGAGCATCGTGCGGCTGGCGTTCGACACATCGGTGATGTGCAGGCCGCCGTCGGTGCCGCCGGTGAGGTTCCAGATGCACCACGTGTCGATGTTGCCGAAGATCAGATCCCCGGCCTCGGCGCGGTCGCGCGCACCGTCGACGTTGTCGAGCACCCAGCGGACCTTCGGCCCCGAGAAGTAGGTCGCCAGCGGCAGGCCCACCTTCGAGCGGAAGCGGTCCTGACCGCCGTCGGCCGACAGCTCGTCGACGAGCTTGTCCGTGCGCGTGTCCTGCCAGACGAGGGCGTTCATCACCGGCTCGCCGGTGTTGCGATCCCACACGACGGTCGTCTCGCGCTGGTTGGTGATGCCCAGCGCGGCGATGTCGTCGACGTTGCCGCCCGCCTGCTCGAGGGCCTCGTCGATCACCTCCTCGCAGCGCGCCCAGATCTCCTTGGGGTCGTGCTCGACCCACCCGGGCTTGGGATAGATCTGCTCGTGCTCCTTCTGGGAGACGGCCTCGACGCGGCCCTCGTGGTTGAAGACCATCGCCCGCGAGCTGGTGGTGCCCTGGTCCAGGGCGATTGCATACTTCGCCATCCGGTTCTCCTTTCTCAGCCTTTCTCAGCCCGTCAGCGCCTCAGCGGCACTCTTGAAGAGGTAGTAGGTGGATGTCGCGCCGGGATCCTGGTGGTCCTTGCTGCGCTCGCCGAGATAGCTGGCGCGGCCCTTGCGGGCGACGAGGGGGGTCGTCGCCCGCATGCCCTCCTCGGCTCCGTCGACGGCCGCGCGCAGCCCCTCGTCGAGGTCCGACGCCTGCTCCAGCGCCTCGATCGCGGGTATCAGCGCATCGACCATCGTCTTGTCCTCGCGCTCGGCCTTGCCTCGCGCCTGCACGCCCTCGAGCCCCTTGCGCCAGGCCTCGGTCCAGCCGGCCAGGTCGACCTCCTCCTGGCCGGCCAGGCTGGTGCCCATCTGCAGGAAGAGCGTGCCGTAGAGCGGCCCCGCGGCGCCGCCGACGCTCGACACCAGCGCCATCGCCACGGTCTTGAGCACGGCGCCCGGGTCGGCCTGCTCGGCCGCCTCGACCTTCTCCATCGCCTTGCGCATGCCGCGGTCCATGTTGGTGCCGTGGTCGCCGTCGCCGATCGCCGTGTCGAGACGGACGAGCTCCTGTCGGTGCTCGCCCATCTCGCCGGCGAAGCGGCGCATCCAGTCGACGACGCCGTCGCGGGTGATTGCCACTGTCTCTACGAGCCCCAGCGCAAGGCGGGGGTGTCCACGGGTGCGTCCCAGTACCGGGTCATCTCGTCGTCGAGCTTGACCAGCGTGATCGAGCAGCCCTGCATCTCCAGCGACGTGATGTAGTTGCCGACGAGGTTGCGCTCGATCTGGAGCCCGTGCTCCTGGGCGAGCTTGGCCACCTCGGCGTACACGATGTAGAGCTCGATCAGCGGCGTGCCGCCCATGCCGTTGACGAAGGCCAGGACCTTGTCGCCCGACGAGAACGGGAGGTCCTCGACGATCGGGGTCATGAGCCGCTCGGCGATCTGCGACGCCGGGCCGATGCTCTCGCGGAAGCGCCCCGGCTCGCCGTGGATGCCGATGCCGATCTCGACCTCGTCGTCGCCGAGCTCGAAGCTCGGCTCGCCCGATCCCGGAGTGATGCACGGTGTCAGGGCCATGCCCATCGAGCGGCCGTTGCCGTTGACGCGCCTGCCCAGCTCGGCCACCTCCGCGAGCGAACGGCCGTCCTCGGCCGCGCCGCCGCAGATCTTCTCGACGAGCACGGTGACGCCGACACCGCGGCGGCCCGCCGTGTAGAGCGAGTCCTCCACCGCGACGTCATCGTTGGTCAGCACCGTCTCGACCTCGATGTCCTCGCCCTTGCCCATGTCGGCGGCCATGTCGAAGTTCATGACGTCGCCGGTGTAGTTCTTGACCACATGCAGGACGCCGGCGCCGCCGTTGACGGCCTTCGTCGCCTCGAGCATCTGGTCGGGCGTGGGCGAGGTGAACACCTCGCCGGGACACGCGGCATCGAGCATGCCCGGCCCGACGAAGCCGCCGTGCATGGGCTCGTGACCCGAGCCGCCTCCCGAGATGATCCCAACCTTGCCCTGGACGGGCGCGTCGGCGCGGACCACCACGTAGGGGTCATATGAGATGCGCACCCGGTCGCCGTGCGCGGCCTCCATTCCGCGCAGGGCATCGCGGACGACATCGTCCGGGGAGTTGATGAGCTTCTTCATCGCGCCCCCCTAGAGCCCGAACCACCAGTGATACATGGCCCCGGCCAGAGCGCCGCCGATGAGCGGCCCGACCACCGGGACCCAGGAGTACGCCCAATCCGACGGGCCCTTACCGGGCACCGGCAGGATCGCATGCGCGATGCGCGGGCCCAGGTCTCGTGCCGGGTTGATCGCGTAACCGGTGGGGCCGCCGAGCGAGAGGCCGATCGCGAGAACGAGCAGACCGACAATGAGCGGCTGTCCACCCGCGAGCATGAACGTGCCGGCCTTGTTGGCGACCAACATGCTCAGGACGCCGAAGACCAGCACGAAGGTGCCGATGATCTCCGTGACGACGTTCAACGGGTAGTTGCGGATCGCCGGCCCGGTCGAGAACACCGCGAGCTTCAGGCCTGGGTCCTCCGTTTCCTTGAAGTGGTCCCAGTAGGCGGCGACAACGAGCGAGGCTCCGATGAAGGCGCCCACGAACTCGCCGACCAGGTACTTGGGGACGTCGCCGCCGTCGGTGACGCCGGCGACCCATAAGCCGACTGTGACCGCCGGGTTGAGGTGAGCACCAGTGAACTGGTTGATCGCGTAGACGGCAACCATGACCGCCATGCCCCAACCCCAGGTGATCACGATCCAGCCCGAGTTCTGGGCCTTGGACTTGTTGAGCAGAACGGCGGCCACCACGCCGTCGCCCAAGAGGATCAGGAGCGCAGTCCCGACTATCTCCCAACCGATGATGTGTTGCAACGCCTTCCCTCCTTGACGAACAGGGGACAGGCGCGACACTACTCATGCGAGTTCGGCAATGTCAAACCGAGTTCACAACACCAGATCCTGGTCCGAGCGAGGTCGAAAGGCCTAGCGATCGTGGCCCCACGCACGATTCAGTCGATCGAACGCGCCGCGGCGATCCTGCGCCTGCTGTCCGGTCGCACGCACCGGCTCGGCGTGGTCGACCTCGCCGGCGAGCTCGGCCTGCCGAAGGGCACCGTGCACGGTCTGTTGCGCACCTTGCAGCACGTCGGGTTCGTTGAGCAGGACGAGGAGAGCGGCAAGTACCAGCTCGGCGCCGCGCTGCTGCACATGGGGTCGAGCTACCTCGACGGCAACGAGCTGCGCACGCGCGCGCTGAACTGGTCGGACTCCCTGGCGGCGCGCACCCACGAGTCGGTCCGGATCGGGACGCTGCACGAGGGCCAGGTCCTGATCGTGCATCACGTCTTCCGCCCAGATGACAGCATGCAGACGCTCGACGTGGGGGCGCTGCTGCCGGCGCACGCGACCGCGCTGGGCAAGGTCCTGCTCGCCCACCATCCATACATCGCCGGCGAGCTCGTCAAGAACGGCTTGGAGGCGTTCACCGACATGACGATCACCGATGCCGATCGCCTCGAGCGCGAGCTCGCGCGCGTGCGTGAGCGTGGCTGGGCGGCGGACATCGGCGAGCTGAACGTCCGCCAGGTCTCGTGCGGGGCGCCGATCATCGACCGCCGCGGGGTCACCGTCGGGGCCGTCGGAATCTTCGGGCCACCCGAACGGCTGCTGGTCGCACGCCAGCCGCGCGGCGAGCTGGTGGCCTTCGTGCGCGAGGCGGGGCGCGCGGTCTCGCGCGAACTCGGGGCCATCCCCTGGTAGACAATCCGGCCAAGTGGTGATGAAGGAGCACTACGTCGCGGCGATCGACCAGGGGACGGCGTCCTCGCGCTGCCTGGTCTTCGATCGCTCGGCGCGCATCGTCTCGGTGGGCCAGAAGGAGCACCGCCAGCTCTATCCGCGGGCGGGCTGGATCGAACACGACCCCGAAGAGATCTGGCGCAACGTCGGGGAGGTCGTTCAGGACGCGCTCGACAAGGCGCAGCTCGACCGCTCCGACCTCGTCGCGCTGGGCATCGCCAATCAGCGCGAGACGACGGTGCTGTGGGAGCGCGACACCGGCAAGCCGGTGCACCATGCGATCAACTGGGCCGACACGCGCACCGACCAGCTCGTGCGCGAGCTGGGCGGCGACGTCGGCCAGGACCGGTTTCGCGAGCGCTGCGGCCTGCCCCTGGCGACCTACTTCTCCGGACCCAAGCTGCGCTGGCTGCTCGACACGCAACCCGGCTTGCAGGAGCGCGGCGAGCGCGGCGAGGTGCTGTTCGGGACGATGGACTCGTGGCTCATCTGGCAGCTCACCGGCCGTCACCTGACCGACGTCACCAACGCCAGCCGGACGATGCTGATGAGCCTCGACACGCTCGACTGGGACGACGTGCTCCTCGATGCCATGGGCGTCCCGCGCGCGATGCTGCCCGAGATCCGCCCGTCCTCGGAGGTCTACGGCGAGGCGGGCGGGCCGTTGGAAGGCGTGCCGGTCGCCTCCGCCCTGGGCGACCAGCAGGCGGCGCTGTTCGGGCAGACCTGCTTCTCGCCGGGCGAGGCCAAGTGCACGTACGGGACGGGCAGCTTCCTGTTGTTCAACACCGGCGAGCGGGTGGTGCAGTCCGCGAGCGGGCTGATCACGACCGTCGGCTGTCGCATCGGCGATGAGCGGCCGACCTACGCGCTCGAGGGCTCGATCGCGGTGACGGGCGCGCTCGTGCAGTGGTTCCGCGACAACATCACGCTGATCGGGTCGGCGCCGGAGATCGAGACGCTCGCGCGCACGGTCGACGACAACGGCGGCTGCTACTTCGTCCCCGCCTTCTCGGGGCTGTTCGCGCCGCACTGGCGCAGCGATGCGCGCGGCGTCATCGCGGGGTTGACGGGCTACATCACCAAGGGGCATCTCGCGCGCGCCGTCTTGGAGGCGACGGCGTGGCAGACGCGCGAGGTCGTCGAGGCGATGAACCGCGACGCCCAGATGCCGATGTCGACGTTGCGGGTCGACGGGGGGATGACCGCGAACAACCTGTTGATGCAGTTCCTCGCGGATGTGTTGGACGTCCGCGTCGTGCGCCCGATCGTCGCGGAGACGGTGTCGTTGGGCGCGGCCTACGCGGCCGGCCTGGCCGTGGGCTTCTGGCCGGACACCGAGGCGCTGCGGGCCAACTGGCACAAGGCCGCCGAGTGGCTGCCTTCGATGGACGGCGACCACCGCGAGCGCGGGTATCGGAAGTGGCGCAAGGCGGTGGCCCGGACGATGGACTGGCTGGACGAGGACGACGTGTAGGGCTTGCGGCGCCGCGCGGCGAGGGCACTGAGGATGAGGAGTTAGGTGAGGGGCCGGCGGGCGGCCTCCGCCGGCGCAGGCCACAGAGGGGTGGGCTGCCTTGACGGAAACTATTCAGGTCAATGCAGCCCACCCTCCCGGGCGCGTTGTGCGTCACGCGCGCAGCGCGCAGAAACTGCGCGGCCCGACGTCCCTTACCGCCCTGTCCCGAAGACGGCCTCGGTCCCCTCGTCCCAGCGCCACGAGACGGAGCGGCCGCGCAGGTGCACGCCGCCCACCCAGCGGTCGATCCCGTTCAGCGCCACATGGTCGGCCTCGCCGCGCAGCACGCGCTCGCCGGCGTCGGTGAGCCGCGGGCCGTCGAGGAGCGGAACGTCGCCCGCGGCCAGGCGGTCGAGGGCCGCGAAGGCCCACGTGTCGCCGAGGAAGGGCCGCACCTCGCGCTTGCCCGCGCGCAGGAACGCCTCGACCCGGGCGGCCGCGCCCTCGGACACCGCGGCCAGCAGGCGGCGCTCGGTCAGCGACAGCCCGTCGCGCGTCGACGGGTGCTCGCGGCCGAGGCGGTCGAAGGCCTCGGGCAGGAAACGCAGCTCCGGCGAGCGCGCCGCGACGATCGCCGCGAGCCCGCGCGGGTCGGGCGCGCGCAGCGCGGCCCAGGCCCGCGCCGCCAGCTCGAACGCGTCGGCGATCAGCGTCACCCCAGCGCTCGCGGGCAGGCGCTCGAGCTGCTCGGGCCCGAGCTCGCCGAGGCCGCCGAAGTGCGCGCTCCCACGGTGCTCGCCGATGCAGATCAGCCTCACGGCTCGGGCGCGACCTCCAATCGCCGCCAGCCGCGCCACGATCTGCGCGAGCTGGAGCTGGTCGTAGAGGTCGGCCTCGAACCACAGCGCGTACTCGCCGCCACGGCCCGCCGCAAGCGCGCGATCACGCTCTTCAAAGCCCCGCAACACCTGCGCAGCGGAGACCCCGCCGCCGGCCAGGTACTCGGCCCGCACCGTGCGCAGCCGCGCGTCGTCGACGTCGGGCACCGGCCCCTCGTGCAGCGCGCCGCGCCAGACGACGCGCCGCTCGACCAGCCCCGTCTGGCGGAGCGTCTGCGCGGTCGAGTCGCCGTTGGTGACGTGCAGCGCCCGCACGCGGCTACTAGTGGGTCTTCCCGTAACTAGCCGCGGCGGAAGCGCTGGTCGAGGTTCGTGATCGTCTCGTGCGTCGCGCGCTCGATCGCGCGTCGTACGAGGTGCCGATCCAACAGACCCCGCCACCCCGGTCGCGGCTCGTACTCGACCTCGATGCCATAGGCGAGTTGCTCGCCCGCCGCCTCGAAGCGGCGCCGGTGACGCACGCTGGGCAGCCCGCGCTGCTCGCTCGTGTATTCGATCACCCGATAGGGGTCGATTTGCACCAGCGTCATGTCGAGCGTCACGTCGCGGCCGAGCATGCGCAGGGTCACGGACGCGCGGTCGCCCGGCTCGCGCCACCGAATCGCGGAGTTGACGCGCACCAGTCGCGGCCAATACTCCGGCCAGTTGGCGGGGTCGGTGATGTAGTCGTAACCCTCTTGCAACGAGACCGGGAGCCGGCGTTGCTCTTCGATGAGGATCACGCGGGACGGACGTTGCGGTTCGAGCGAAACACGTTGTCAGGGTCGTACTTTCGCTTGATTCTCGCAAGCCGACCGAGGTTGGCGCCGTACGTCGCGCGCACGCGCTCGTCGCCCTCGTCGGCGGTCTGGAAGTTGATGTAGGTGGCGCCGGTCGAGAACGGCTGCGCGCGCGCCCCGGCCGCCCGGACCCAGCGGCGGAACGCATCGGCCCGCGGCTCGTCGGGCGGCCACATGCCGATCACGCCGAAGACGAACTGCGCGTCGCGGTTGCCGATGGCTCCGTCGTCGTCCGCACGCTCGTTGAGGGCGCCGCCGATGTGCAGCAGCCCGATCTCGGCGCCCGCTACCGGGCATTCGGCGAAGGCTTCGCGGCAGACCGTCAGTAGGCCGTCGCTCAGCTCGGGGACGAACTCGGTGCGCCAGTAGTAGTGGTCGCCCTTCGGCTCGCTGTCGTTCAGGTAGGACTGAAGCTCGACGTACGGCTGCTCGCGCAGCACGTCGATCACCGGTTCGCCGATCGCACGGATCGGCGCGAACACGCGGTCGACCTCGCCCAGGTCGCCGGTGAAGCAGGTCGCCATCGCGCACACGCGCCTGCCGTGCCACTCCTCGGGCACGAACGGCGCCTCCGGCGCGCGCATGAGGATCAGATAGGCGGTCAGCTCGCGGCCGGCCACGCTGGTCAGCGCGCGGTAGGCGGGCAGGATCTCCTCGGCGCGCTCGAACGGCCACGCGATCAGCCCGCCGTAGACGGTCGGCCCGACCTCGTGCAGCGCGAAGGTGAACGACGTGACCGCCCCGAGGTTGGCGCCCGCGCCCCGAATCGCCCAGAACAGGTCGGCGTGCTCGTCGCGGCCGGCCGTGCGGATCCGGCCGTCGGCGGTGACGACCTCGACGGCGAGCAGGTTGTCGACCGCCCACCCGAAGCGGCGCGTCAGGTAGCCGAGGCCGCCGCCGAGGGTCAGGCCCGCCACGCCGACCTCCGAGAAGAAGCCCAGCGGCGTGGCGAGGCCGTGGCGCTGCGTCGCGCGGTCGACGTCCTCGAGCAGGCAGCCGGCTCCCACGGTGGCGGTCTTGGCCTCGGGGTCGACGTCGACACGGCGCAGCGACGACATGTCGATCGTCAGCCCGCCGTCGACGAGCGCCGTGCCGGCGATGTTGTGCCCGCCGCCGCGCACCGACAGCGCCAGGCCGCGGTCGCGCGCGAAGCGCACCGCGCGGGCGACGTCGGCCGCGTCGGACGGCTGCGTGACGATCGCCGGCGTCTTGTCGATCATCCCGTTCCACAGCAGCGTGGCCTCGGCGAAGCCCGCGTCGCCGGGCCGCAGCACGCGCATCGCCAGCGCGGAGCGCAGCGCGTCGAGGAAGGCCTCGGGCTGCTCGAGCGGCGGCGCGTCGCCGGCGTCCTCGATCACGCACAGCGGCCAGCCGTATTCCGCGCTCGCCGCCTCGGCCACCGCGAGTGGCGTCGCGAGATCGTGGCGGCCCCAGATCAGGGTCGTCGGGACGGCGATCCCCGCGAGCGTCTCGGGCGCGGTCGCCGCCAGCACGAACTCCTCCATGAGGCGCTGCACCGCGGCCGCCACGCTCGGCGTGCGGACACGATCGAGGTTGTAGGCGCCAAACGGCTCCCAGCGCTCGCCCATGTGACGGCGCAGCGCCTCGAGATCGAAGGCGCAGTGGCGCCACAGCTCGTCGTGCGTGGCCTCGGTGGGCTCGGCCATGAACGCCCCGAGCGCCGCGGCAAACGCCGGCGCCGGATCGAAGGCCACGAGGCCGAGCGCATCGACGAGCACAAGCTGGCTCAGCCGGTCGCCGTGCTCGGCGGCGTATCGAGCCGCGACCGAGCCGCCCGCGTTGTTGCCGACCAGCACCGGCGCCGCCTCGCAGGTGGCGGTGATCAGCTCGTCAAGCCAGGCCAGGACGCTCTCCTCGCCGGCCTCCGAGGCGCCGTGGCCGGGCAGGTCGGGCGCGATCACGCGGTGGCAGGTGGCCAGCTCGGGAATCACCCGCAGCCACTGACCGGCGTGCGCGCCGGGCCCGTGCAGGAGCACGACCGGTGGGCCGTCACCCCCCTCCAGCACGGCCGTCGAGGCGCCGGCCAGCGAGAGCCGCCGCTCGTCGATCGGGAGCCCGGCGAGCAGGCGCCGCCGCGTGTCCTGGGATTCGAGTTGGTCGGTCATGCGGCCGACGGTAGGTCCGGCCGTGCGCTCCGCGCATCCGAAGAAGGACCCAACTCGCGCCCGCGCGCGCGTGGGTGATTTCACCCACGATCAGACGAGCCCGTGCTCGTAGGCGTACGCCGTGGCCGCCGTTCGCGAGGAGAGGCGCAGCTTGGCGAAGATGTTGCTGACGTGGCGGTCGACCGTTCGCTCGCTCAACACGAGCTCGGCGGCGATGGACTTGTTGGTCTCGCCTGCGGCCACTAGGCGCAGGACCTGCAGCTCGCGCGGCGTCAGCCCGTGGGCCTCGTCCGCTGGCGCGCCCATGAGTGCGTCGAGGCGCGCGAGGTCCGGCGCGGCGCCGAGCTCGGCGAACGCGGCGCGGGCGGCGTCGAGCTCCAGCGCGGCCCCGTCCTCGTCGCCCAGCGCGCGGCAGGCCAGCCCGATCAGGGCCCGGGCGCGCGCGGCCTCGTACGGCGCCTCGAGCGCGTGCCAGGCCTGGGCGGCGCGGCGCAGCCCCGGGAGCGCCGCCGCCGGTTTGCCGTCCGCGAGCGTCACCGCTCCGCGCGCGTACGCGACCATCGCGCCGAGCATCTCGCTCGGATTGCGCCGCGCGAGCGCCTCGAACTCGTCGCAGGCCGCGCGCGCCTCGGCCGCGTCGCCGACCGCGAGCATGACCTCGACGTAGGCGGGCAACAACCCGGCGCGGGCCAGCGGCTCGCCGGTCTGGGCGACGACGCGGCGAAGGGTGGCCGCGGCGGCGCGCTCGTTGCCCTGCGCGAGGCGCAGCAGCGCCAGGCCGGGCTGCGGTTCGCCGCCGTGCCGGCTCGCCTCGCGGTAAGCGGCCTCCGCCTCGGCCGGCTCGCCGCGCAGGCGGTGGACCTCGCCCCGCCGGTATGCGGCCTGCGCCGCCGCGCCCGGGTTCGTCGCCTGCGCGCAGCGCTCGCCGGCCCGGCGCGCCTCCTGGAGGGCGTCGGGCCACGCGCCCTGAAGCTGCATGATCTCGGCGCGGTGCACCAGGCAGCGCCCGGTGAAGGCCACCATGTCGGGCTGCTCCTCGCACCAGCGGCTCAGCGCGGCGGTCCACTCCTGGGCGCGGCGCAACTCGTAGACCTGCTGGCAGCCGTCGATGACGCTGCAGTAGACGAGCCCCGTGACGATCGGCGACAGCCCGCCGGTCTTCACCGCCACCATCGCCTCGTCGAGCAGCCCGAGCCCCTCCTCCACGCGGCCCTGCCTGATGAGAACGCCGCCCTGATGATGGACCGCGAGGGCGACCAGGTCCGCATCGGCGAAGCGCTCGCCGATCCGCGCGGCGGCGACGGCCGTCGCGTGGGCGGCGTCGAAGTCGCCCGCCACCGCCTGCTGGACCATGACCGGCACGAGCAGGTAGCCGCGCTCGACGCTGTCGCCCGGCCGGCGATCGAGCTCGCGCTGCCCGCGGCCGAGCCATCCCGTCGCCTGCCCGACCTTGCCGCGCAGCATGAGCCCGATGCTCAGCCAGAACGCGCAGCGCACCGCGCGCAGTGCGTCGCCCGCGTCGAGGTGAGCCTGGTGGGCGCGCTCGAGGGCGGCGACCTGCTCGTCGTCGCGGCCGAGCAGGTAGGCGGTCGTGGCGAGCAGCTCGAGGTCGTCAGGGGCGAGCGCGCGCTGCGCGTCGGCGCGCGAGAGCGACCCGTGCGCGTCGGTCCACGCTCGGCTCTCGTATGCCTCGCGGCCTCGCCGCAGTTCGTCGCCGGCACCCACCTCGCCGGCCGATCGTAGCCCTAGTGGGCCTAGCGCACCAGCGAGCGGCGGCGGTACGGCGAGATCGACGGGCCGTCGCCGGTGGCGCTCTCGAAGAAGCGCTGCACGCGCTCGATGAGGGCGGTGGTGTCGCCGCTCGACGGGATCGGCTCGCCGAACGAGACCTCGACCGGGTGACGGTGCGAGACGAGCGGGCCGCGGATGCGCCTGGGCCAGAACCGCCCGGGCGGCATGGCCTCGCGCGTGCCGGTCACACGGATCGGAACGATCGAGAGGTTGTGGGCCGCGGCCAGCACCGCCGCGCCGCGCCGCACGCGCCCCGGACCGCCGCTGCGCGAGCGCGTGCCCTCGGGGTACAGCAGCAGGTTCCAGCCCTGGTCGAGCAGCGTGTCGAGATGCCCGCCGCCGTTCTTGTTCAGCCCGCCGCCGCGGCGCTCGATCGGCACGGTGTTGAAGACGAGCGACACGGCCGCGGCGACCAAGCGGTTCTTGTAGAAGTAATCGGCGGCGGCGGCGACCGCGGTGCGCTTGCGCAGCCGGCGCGGCAGCGCGGCGAGGATCACCGGCGTGTCCATGTGGCTTGCGTGGTTGGCGACGAGGATCACCGGGCCCTTGAGCCCCGCGAGCCGCTCGCGCCCCGTGGCACGGCGCGCGGTGTAGAAGTTCATCGCCGGCTGCAGCACGAAGCGCAGGAAGTACTCGCGCCACACTCCGGCCAGCCACGACCGCGACCACCCCATGTCGAGCTGGGATGCGGCGGCGCGCAGGTCGCGCCCGCGCTGCGGAGCGTTGCGCGCGGCATCTGTGACCCGGCGCTTCCAAGAGCGCTTACGGCGGAACGGCAGCACCGCCGGGAGGTACCCCCGTACGTGACAGGCGTTACAGGCTGGAAATGCACGAGATCGAGGGCATCCGCGCGGGTACGACACCGGACATGACCAATGAACCGATCCCCGAGCCCGCCGAGCATCCGGCCAAGCCCGAGCAGCCCACCGAGGGCTTCGACGAGGGACAGAGCGCACGCGAGGCGTTGCCGGAGGACGAGCAGGTCGGGCGCTTCAGCGAAGGCCAGGAGGAACTGCCCGAAGAGGACCCCGAGAAGCAGGTCGAAGGCCGCTTCAGCGAGGGCCAGGAGGAACTCCCTGAGGAGGATCCCGAGAAGCACATCGAGGGCCGCTTCAGCGAAGGCCAGGACGCGCAGCCGCCGAGCGTCAACCCGTAGCGCGCGCCCGCGCTTGCACATGCGTGCCCCTTTCCGCGAGGGTTGCTCCGTCCATCCCCGACCCCCAGGAGGGCGAGATGTCTGAAGAGGAGCGCCATCACGGCAGCTTCGCCGAGGGCGAAGCCGATCCCGACAAGTACCCGGAGGACGAGAACGTCGGCACCTTCGCCGAGGGCGAGGCGGACCCCGCGGATTACGCGGACGAGGACCGCGCCGGGCGCTTCAGCGAGGGCGAAGAGGAGCTCGGCGAGGACGACCCCGAGAAGCACCGCGAGGGCAGCTTCGGCGACGAGAACGAGTAGCGCCGGCCGCGCACTCCGGCGCGCGACTATGACGCGAGGCGCTGGGTCTGGCGCTCGGGCGTGATCCGCACCACGTCCCACACCAGGCCCAGCTTCTCCATCAGCCAGATCACGCCGGCCGAGGGGTCGAGCTCGAAGCGGCCCAGCCCGTGCGTCGCCGAGCGCGGAAACGCGTGGTGGTTGTGGTGCCAGGCCTCGCCGAAGGTCGGCAGCGCCAGCCACCACACGTTGGTCGACTTGTCCTCGGTGGCAAAGCGCCGGCGCCCGAAGAAGTGGCAGACCGAGTTGATCGACCACGTGAGGTGGTGCAGGAGAAACACGCGCACGAGGCCACCCCACAGCAGACCGGTCAGCGCACCCTTGTAGGAGCCGGTCAGCAGCCAGCCCAGCGCGGCGGGCACGGCGAGGCCGAGGACGACCCAGCCGAGGAAGGCGCGGTCGACGAAGCGCATGCCGCGGTCCTCGACGAGGTCGCGGGCATACTTCGCGCGCTCGGCGCGCCCGTGTTCGGTCATCAGCCACCCGACGTGGGCGTGCAGCAGCCCGCGCACCGCGCCCTTGATGCCCTTGCCGGCGCCGACGTGGGGCGAATGCGGATCGCCCTCCTCGTCGGTGTGCGCATGGTGCTTGCGGTGGTCGGCCACCCAGTTGATGACCGGGCCCTGCACCGCCATCGACCCCGCGGCCGCGAAGAAGTACTCGACCGGCTTGGAGGTGCGAAACGACCGGTGCGTGAGCATGCGGTGAAAGCCGACCGTCACCCCGAAGCCCGTGAGCAGGTACATGACGAGCGCCACGAGCAGGTCGTGGATGCCGACGACCTCGTTCCAGAACACGACGATCGCCGCGAGGATCAGCAGCGGCGGCAGGACGACGGTCAGCAGGTTGGCGATTTTGGCCGTGCGCGTCATGGGGGCTGAGCGTATGTCACAGCTTCCCCGTATTTCTCGACCCTGAAGCACGGGATACGGCGGCAGATCTGTAGCCTCGTGCCAACCCATGGCCAACGACCTGCCCCCCGAGCTGGCCGCCGCCCTGCGCCCCTGCCTGCCGGACCTCGCGCAGGACATCATCGCGGCCATCGGCCGCGACGTGCCCGACTACGCACGCCCGCTCGAAGGCCCGTTCGGCCGCGCGCTGCGCGTCGGCGTGCAGCGCGCGCTGGCGCGCTTCGTCGACGCGATCGAGGCGCCCGGCGCGGGCGACGGCGGCGCGCGCGAGATCTACGTCGCCCTCGGGCGCGGCGAGATGCGCGCCGGGCGCAGCCTCGACGCGCTGCTCAGCGCCTACCGCATCGGCGCGCGGCTGGCGTGGGAGCAGTTCGTGGCCGCCGGCGAGGCGGCCGGGCACGAGCCGCGAACGCTCTACCGCCTGGCCGGCGCGATCTTCGACTACATCGATGGCATCAGCGCCGAGTCCGTGGAGGGCTTCGCCCAGGAGCGCGCCGCCGCCGAGGGCGAGCGCCAGCGCCGCAGCCGCGCGCTCGCACGGCTGCTGACCCGCGACGACGTCGCCCCCGACGAGGTCCGCGACCTCGCGCGCCTGGCCGGCTGGTCGCGCCCGGCCTCCGTCGCCGCGCTCGTGATCGGCGAAGCCGGCGGCGAGGAGCCCGACGCCGACCGCGTCGCCTCGCGGCTGGGTGGCGGCGCGATCGCCGTGGCCGAGGGCGCGTTGACCATCGCCTGGGTTCCGGACCCGGAGGCGCCCGGCCGCCGCGTGCAGCTCGAGGCGGCGCTCGACGGCGCCCCCGCCGCGCTCGGCCCGGCCGTGGCGATCGAACGCGCGCCGGTCAGCCTGGCCCGGGCGCGGGCGGCGCACGCGCTCGTGCTCGAGGGCCGCGTCGACGGCGGACCGGTCGTCGTCGCCGACGAGCACCTCCCGGCGCTGCTGCTGCACGGCGGCGACGGCACGCTGGCCACCGACCTCGCGGCGAGGGCGCTGGCCCCCCTCGACGAGCTCAAGCCGGGCCCGCGCTCGCGCCTGCGCGCGACGCTGCGCGCCTGGCTCGACCATCCCGGCCAGGTCACGCGCGTGGCCGGCGACCTGCACGTGCACCCGCAGACGGTGCGCTACCGCGTCGCCCAGCTGCGCGAGCTGTTCGGCGAGCGCCTCGACGATCCGGAGGCGCGCTTCGAGCTGGCGCTGGCGCTCCGGGCAGAGCCGGCGGGCGTCAGCTAGCCCCAGTTGCGGTCACCGAGCCGCGCCCGCAGCGACGCGATCTCGGTGATGGCCGAGGCGACGTAGGCCGCCTCGGTGGCGAGGATCTCGTCGTTCAGGTCGGCCATGTAGGCCGGCTCTGACGCGAGCGGCGTCATCTGCGCCAGGGCACGCTCGCGATGGAGCTCCTCAAGCCTGCGCCGGTTGTCCAGCACCGCGTCCACGCCAAGGGGGCGTTCATTGCCCGCGAACGCCGTTCCACCGGCTCCGTTCCATCCGAACGCCGAAAGCGCGTCGCGATCGCGGCGAGGCCCGGCGGCAGCCTGCCGTCGGTCGACAGCCACGAGCCGGCGAGGATCAGCAGCAGCCCGGCCACCGCGCCCGCGCCGGGACGCTCACCCAGCACGGTCACGCCGAGGGTGACCGCGACCACGGGCGCGACGTAGGTGATGACGAGCCCGCGCCCCGGGCCGACCTCGGCGATCAGCACACCGAAGAACACGAAGGCCGCCGCGGTGCAGAACAGGCCGAGGACCACGAGCGCGACGATCGCCTCCGCGGAGGGCGCCTGGGTCGGCGGGTCGATCGCGGCCAGCGGCGCGAGCATGACCGCGGCGATGACCAGGCTCGCCCCCATCGCGGCGCGCGGGTCGAGGTCGACGAGCTTGCGCTTGAAGACCATCGGCCCGGCCGCGTAGCCAACCGCGGCGAGCAGGATCGCGCAGGCGCCGAGCAGTTCGTCGCCGCGTCCCGCGACGTCGATGCCGACCAGCGCCACGACGCCCAAGAGGCCCATGATCAGCCCGATCAGGCGCGAGCCGCTGGCGCGCTCGGCCGGATCGAAGCGCAGCGCCAGGAGGGCGACGAAGAGCGGGACCGAGGCGATGATGATCGCCGCCAGCGACGACGCCACGTGGCGCTCGCCCGCCGCGATGAGCGGGAACGGCACGGCGATCTCGAACAGCGCGTAGACCACCAGCCAGCGCAGCCGCCCGCGCAGCGGCGCGAGCACGCCCGCGCGCCACGCGAGCACGACGAGCACGGCGGCGCCCAGCGCGATGCGGACGAAGGCCAGGAAGGCCGGCGGCACGCCGTCGTCGACGGCGATCTTGATGAACAGGTACGGGATCCCCCAGAGGGTCGATACCGCCGCGAAGGCCGCCCAGGCGCGCGCGCTCACCGCGCGGACGTTACCGGGGCGCTGCGACCGGGCCGGCGGGCGGCAGGTGCGACAGTGCGAGCCCCTGGATGCCCGTGTACTCGTCGCCGCGGCGGACGACGGTGCACGCGGGCAAGCTAGCCCCAGTTCTTCCCGTTGAGATCGGCGCGCAGCTGCGCGATCTCCATGACCGCCGATCCGACGTACGCGTGGCGCGTGGCCAGGATCTCCTCTTCGAGATCCGCCATGTAGCGCGGGTCGTTGCGCAGCGCGGTGTCGAGCGCGAGCACCTTCTCGTGCTCGAGGAGGTCCAGGTGCTGCTTGATGTCTGTTGCGGTCTTGACGGACATGGCCTTCAGCTATCGGGAACTAGCGGAATCTTCGAGAGTTACGCGGTTGAGCGAAATCCGGTTCACAACCCTTGAGACGTACGGCTGACACCACTTCTTCCCATGGCCACTGTGGCCTGCGTCACACGCCAAATTGCGCCGTTTCGATCCACCAGGGCCGCTCCGACATGCACTAGGGTCGGCGCCACGTTGGACGCTGTGTCACACGCCGGGCGCCGTGAGGACGACACGGCGCCGGAGCCCGCCGCACGCGCCGCGACCCCGGACGTCCGGTTGGTCGACCTGACGCGGCGGTTCGGCGACGTCACAGCGGTCGATGGCATCTCGCTGGACATCGTCCGCGGCGAGTTCTTCACGATGCTCGGGCCGTCGGGCTCGGGCAAGACGACCACGCTGCGCCTGATCGCCGGCTTCGAGCAGCCCGACGGCGGGCGCATCGAGCTCGCCGGCAGCGACGTGACCGCCCGGCCGCCCTACGCGCGCGACGTCAACACGGTGTTCCAGGACTACGCCCTGTTCCCGCACATGACCGTGCGCGAGAACGTCGAGTACGGGCTGCGCATCCGCAAGGTGGCGCGCGCCGAGCGCCGCCAACGGGCCGAGGAAGCGCTCGCGATGGTGCGCCTGGAGGGCTACGGCGCGCGCAAGCCCGCGCAGCTGTCCGGCGGCCAGCGCCAGCGCGTGGCGCTGGCGCGCGCGATCGTCAACCGCCCGCAGGTGCTGCTGCTCGACGAGCCGCTCGGCGCCCTGGACCTCAAGCTGCGCCAGGAGATGCAGGTCGAGCTCAAGCGCATCCAGGGCGAGGTCGGGATCACCTTCGTCTACGTCACGCACGACCAGGAGGAGGCGCTGACGATGAGCGACCGCCTGGCCGTGTTCGACCGCGGGCGGATCGAGCAGGTCGGCACGCCCGCCGACGTCTACGAGCACCCCGCCAACGAGTTCGTGGCGGGCTTCGTGGGCGTGTCGAACGTCGTCGAGCGCGACGGGCGGCGGTTCACGATCCGCCCCGAGAAGGTCCGGCTGCTCGACGACGGCGAGGAGGGCGGCGGGCGGCACGTCGAGAGCGGCGTCGTGCGCGACGTCGCCTACGTGGGGATGGTGACGCGGTATCTGGTGGAGCTCGAGGCGGGCGGCGAGCTGCAGGTGGTGCGCCAGAACCTGGAGATGTCGTCGCGAGAGGCGCAGGAGCTGGAGGGCCGCCGCGTCCGCGTGGCGTGGCACGAGGAGCAGACGTTCGCGATCGAGGAGGAGGGCGCAGGATGAGCAGGACGACGACGCTTGCCGCGCTGGCATGCGCGGCGCTGTTCGCCGTGGCGGGCTGCGGTGGCAGCGACAACGACAACGGCGGCGGCGGCGGCGGGAAGTCGAGCGCCGGCTTCAAGGTCCCCGACGTGCCGATGCAGAAGACGCTCGGCGCGGGCGAGGGCCAGCTGAACATCATCGCCTGGGCCGGCTATGCCGAGGATGGCTCGACCGACAAGAAGGTCGACTGGGTCACGCCGTTCGAGAAGCAGACGGGCTGCCAGGTCAACGTCAAGATCGGCAACACGTCCGACGAGATGGTGACGCTGATGCGCACCGGCCAGTACGACGGCGTCTCCGCCTCCGGCGACGCGACGCTGCGCCTCATCGCCGGCGGCGACGTCGCGCCGGTCAACACCAGCCTCGTCCCCAACTACGCCGACGTCTTCCCGCAGCTGAAGAACCAGAACTTCAACTCGGTCAACGGGCAGATGTACGGGATCCCGCACGGCCGCGGCGCCAACCTGCTCATGTGGCGCACCGACAAGGTGCCCGGCAAGCTCGACTCCTGGAGCGCGGTGTTCGACCAGGCCTCGCAGTACAAGGGCACGCTGACCGCCTACGACAACCCGATCTACATCGCCGACGCGGCGCTGTACCTCAAGGCGACCAAGCCCGAGCTGAAGATCACCAACCCCTACGAGCTCGACGACAAGCAGTTCCAGGCGTCGGTCGACCTGCTCAAGCAGCAGCGGGCGAACATCGGCGAGTACTGGTCTGACTACACCAAGGAGCAGGCGGCCTTCACCAGCGGCGACTCGACCGTCGGCACCACCTGGCAGGTGATCGCCAACCTGCTGGAGGCCGACAAGGTCAAGGTCTCCACGGTGCTCCCCAAGGAGGGCGCGACCGGGTGGTCGGACACCTGGATGATCTCCTCGAAGGCCAAGCACCCCAACTGCATGTACCGGTGGATGAACTGGATCATCTCGCCGAAGGTCAACGCCGAGGTCGCCGAATGGTTCGGCGAGGCGCCCTCCAACGCGAAGTCGTGCGCGGAGACGTCGGACAAGAACTTCTGCAAGACGTTCCACGCCGACGACCAGGCCTACTTCAGCAAGGTCTCCTACTGGACGACGCCGCGCACGCAGTGCGGCGACGCCCGCGGCAACGTCTGCAAGGACTACGCCGCGTGGGTCCAGGCCTGGACCGAGATCAAGGGGTAGGCGCCGCTGCGCGCCCGACGGCGAGCCGAGCTCGGCCTGCTGCTCAGCGGCCCGCTGGGCTGGCTCGTCGTCGCCTACCTCGGCTCGCTCGTCGTCCTGTTCGTGGCGGCCTTCTGGCAGCTCGACGAGTTCAGCGGCCAGATCGTCAAGGAGCCGACCTTCGACAACTTCCGGCTGCTGTGGGAGAACCCCGTCTACCGCACGATCGCGATCCGCACGATCGGGATCGCGGCGCTCGTGACGGTCACCGACGCGATCCTCGCCTTCCCGATCGCGTTCTTCATGGCCCGGGTGGCGTCGCCGCGGGTGCGCGGGCTGCTCGTGGTCGGCGTCCTCATGCCGCTGTGGGCCAGCTACCTGGTCAAGGTCTACGCGTGGCGCGAGATCCTCAGCGAGGACGGGATTCTCAACTGGGCGCTCGGGCCGCTCGGCCTGAAGGGGCCCGGGTTCGGCTTCGTGGCCACGTGGCTGGTCTTCACCTACCTGTGGCTGCCGTACATGATCCTGCCGATCTACGCGGGCCTCGAGCGCATCCCGGCCTCGATGCTCGACGCGTCGGGCGACCTCGGCGGCCGCCCGGGGCTGACCTTCCGCCGCGTGGTGCTGCCGCTCGCGCTGCCGGCGGTGGTGGCCGGCTCGATCTTCACCTTCGCGCTGACGCTGGGCGACTACATCACGCCTCAGCTCGTCTCCTCCACGCAGTTCATCGGCAACGTCGTCTACGCGAACGTCGGCGTCGCCAACAACCTCCCGCTGGCCGCCGCCTTCGCGACGGTGCCGGTCTTCGTCATGGTCGTCTACCTGCTTGTGGCGCGGCGGATGGGCGCGTTCGAGGCGCTATAGGTGATGCAGCTCTCCGGGCCATCGAAGTGGCTGCTGCGGTTCGGGACCGCGGTCACGCTCGTCTTCCTCTACGTGCCGCTGATCGTCATCGCGATCTACGCGTTCAACGTCACGCGCGTGCAGAAGTGGCCGCCGACGGGGCTGACCCTGCACTGGTTCCAGCGCGCCTTCGAAAACCGCGGCGTGCGCGACGCGCTGCTGACGAGCGTGAAGGCGGGACTGGGCGCGACGGCGATCGCTCTGGTGCTCGGCACGATGGCGTCGATCGCGGTCGCGCGCTATCGCTTCTTCGGCCGCGAGGCCGTGTCGTTCCTCGTGGTCCTGCCGATCGCGCTGCCCGGGATCGTGACCGGGATGGCGCTGAACTCGACCTTCACCCAGGTGCTCGGGGTGTCGCTCGGCCTGGCGACGATCATCGTCGGCCACGCGACGTTCTGCGTCGTCGTCGTCTTCAACAACGTCGTCGCGCGATTGCGAAGGACATCGACGTCGTTCGAGGAGGCATCAGCCGACCTGGGCGCCCGGGGCCTACAGACCTTCCGCTTCGTCGTCTTCCCGCAGGTGCGGTCGGCGTTGGTGGCGGGCGCCCTGCTCGCCTTTGCGCTGAGCTTCGACGAGGTCATCGTGACCACGTTCACGGCGGGCCAGCAGGAGACGCTGCCGATCTGGATCCTGGCCAACCTGTCGCGGCCGCGGCAGCTTCCGATCGTCAACGTCGTCGCCGTCCTGGCGATCCTGCTGTCGCTCATCCCGGTGTGGATCGCCCAGCGCATCACGGCCGATCCGGTGTCGGCCGGCGCCGCCCGCGCGGAGGCCGGCGGCGAAGCGGGCGCGTAGTAGGTTCCCTGACATGTCGATCCTCGTCACCGGCGCGTCGGGTCAGCTCGGCCGGCTCGTCGCCGAGAGGCTGCTCGAGCGCGTCTCGCCCTCGGAGCTCGTCCTCGTCACGCGCACGCCCGAGGCGCTCGCTGAGGTCGCCGCGCGCGGCGTCGCGGTGCGCCATGGCGACTTCGCGCAGCCCGATTCGCTGCCCGACGCGTTCGCGGGCGGCGAGCGGATGCTGCTCATCAGCGCATCGGTGATCGGCGAGCGCGTGCCCGAGCAGCGCGCCGCGATCGACGCCGCGGCGGCCGCCGGCGTCCACTTGGTCGCCTACACCTCGATCGTCAACCCGTCGGACTCCAACCCGGGCGCGGCCGCGGCCGACCACCGGGCCACGGAGGAGCACGCGCGCGTCAGCGGCATGGACTGGACCTTCCTGCGCAACTCGATCTACTCCGACATGCAGGCCGGGCCCGGGGCAGCCGCGGCACTGGCCACGGGCAGCCTGCTGACCAACGCCGGCGAGGGGCGCACGGCCTACGTGTCGCGCGCGGATTGCGCGGCCGCCGCCGCGGCGGTGCTGACCTCCGACGGCCACGCGGGCAAGGCCTACGACATCACCGGGCCCGAGGCGCTCAGCGCCCGCGACCTCGCCGCGCTCTACGCCGAGATCGGCGGCAAGCCGGTCGAGGCGGTGCTGCTCGAGGACGAGGCCTGGGTCGCGGCGATGGTCGAGCACGCGGGGCTGCCCGAGCCGCTCGCGCGCCAGCTCGCCACGTTCGGCACCGCGGCTCGCCAGGGCTACGCGGCGGTCGTGAGCACGAGCGTGCGCGACCTGACCGGGCGCGAGCCGCAGACGCTGCGCGAGGTGCTCGAAGCGGCGCTGAGCGCCTAGTGGGTCTTGAGGTGACGTTGTGCGTGCAACGGAACCTCAAGGCCCACTAGGTCTCAGGCACCGGCGGCTCGTTCGCCAGCACCCACTCGTCGGCCTCGCCGCGGCGGACGAGGCCGCGCTCGCGCAGCGAGCGAAGGGCCAGCGAGACGGTGGGCCGGCGCGCACCGACGAGGCG
>DATBKW010000253.1:0-16672 GCA_036555665.1 Solirubrobacteraceae bacterium
GCCGTCGGAGTGGCTGAATCCTCGGGTCGCCGGCCCACCGGCCGGCGGCACCATCTCCTTGGGAGGGGAGTCCCACATGCGCGCGCAGCGAGGGTTCGTCGCAGGGTGTGTCCTGGCGGTCATGCTGGCCTTGGCGGCATCGGCCTGGGCGGACACCGACATACAGGGCAACCCGACCGGGTTGCCGGACATCGACGTGCGGACCGGGACACAGGCGCCCACGCACGCTCAACGCGCGGCGGCCGCGGCGCTCGATGCCCAGGTCGCCTGGAACGACTTCGGGACGCCGTCCTCGCTGGTGAACTCCGGCGGGGCGCTCGGCGCCACTGTGCAGGGGTCGAACGCGACCGGCGCGGCCCGCGCCTGGCTCTCCGCCCATCGCTCGCTGTACCGCCTGGGCTCGACGGCCGGCTTCGACCTCGTGGCCGACAACGCGCTGCCCGGCTCGAGCACCCACGCCGTCACTCTGCGCCAGACCGTCGGCGGCCTCGACGCCGCCGGTGGCGGACTCGTCACCATCGGCGTGACCAAGGCCGGTGCCGTGTGGAAGGTGGTCTCGGCGTCTTCGTCGCTGACCACCGACCAAGCCCTCCGCGGCAAGGCCCGGCTGGCCGACGGTCAGGCGTGGCAGAAGGCGGCGGCCAGCGTCGGCCGCGTCAAGTCGCTGGCGCAGATCGCGCGTCTGCGCGGCAAGAAGTCAAGGCTCGGCCATGGTTGGCGCGGACTGCGCGTCGCCGGGCTGGGCGACGTCCAGCGCGCTCGCAAGATCGCCTTCCCGACGATCTCGCACGGCTTCGTCCCCGCCTACGAGACGCTCGTCGTCGACAGCCAGAGCGCCGATCCGGCGGCATACGACGTGTTCGTCGACGCGCGCAGCGGCGCCATCCTCGCGCGCGAGAACCTCGTCGACTCCGAGTCCGACGCCTCGGCCGCGCAGGCGGCCGAGGAGCCGACGCCGTTCACGGGCGAGCTGCCCGCCGCGGACGGCGGCTGCGACACCCAGAAGGGCCCGTTCACCGTGGCCGACGGCGCCGGCGTGCGCGCGATCGACGTCTACGCCAACGCCGATTCGAACCTCAACGACATCGTCCTCAAGCTCTTCCGCGGCACCACCGAGGTAGCCGAGGCCGACACGATCCGCACGCCCGAGCGCATCCGCTACTCGCCCGCCGGCGGCGTCCCCGCGGGCGACTACTTCGTCCAGGTCTGCGAGTTCGCCAACAACCAGCCGCCGGTCGACCCGCGCACCTACAGCGGCACGATCGGCTTCGACACCAGTGTGGCACCGCAGCCCTACACGGCGCGCTGGGATGCCAACCCGGCCAACCCGCCGCTCAACCAGCTTCCCGCCGACCCGTGGAACGACCCGAGCACCGACACGCGCGTCGAGATGTGCTGGAAGCAGAGCACGACCGCCTCGGACTGCGACACGGTGGTCGGCAACCTCGCGTCGCGCTCGCCGTGGGATTTCAGCCCCAAGGCGAACGCGCCGACCTTCACGACCGCGGGCAACAACGCGCGCGAGGCCGAGTCCTGGCAGGACGGCGACCAGCCCGGGCCCAACCAGTTCATGCCGACGAGCCCCACCCGCGACTACACGTTCCCGTGGACCAACGAGTGGTTCAACAAGGACTGCGACAGCTCCGGCCTCGTGGTCGGCAAGAGCCTCGACGTCTCGGCGGCGGCGGTGAACCTCTTCACCGTCCATAACCGGATGCACGACTTCGCCTACCTGCTCGGCTTCACCGAGGACAACTTCAACTCGCAGGAGTCGAACTTCGGGCTGACCGAGCCGTTCCGCGAGAACGACCCGGTCGTCGGCGACGTCCAGGCCGGGGCCGCGGTGGCGGTGCGCGACAACGCGAACATGTCGACGCTGCCCGACGGCTCGTCGTCGATCACCAACATGTACCTGTGGCAGCCGCTGGCGGGCTCGTTCTATCCGCCGTGCGTCGACGGCGACTTCGACGCCGGCGTGATCGGCCACGAGTACACCCACATGATCGAGAACCGCACGATCGGCAAGGGCGCCAACCGCAGCGGCTTCCAGGCCGGCTCGATGGGCGAGGCCTCGGGCGACCTGTTCTCGATCGAGGAGCTCAACGAGTTCGGCCTCGTCCCGACCGGGGACGAGAACCGCTACGCCACCGGCACGTACGTGACCGGCAACAAGCTGCGGGGCATCCGCAACTACGCGCCGAACTTCCCCTACACCGGCGCGTTCCCCGAGCCGCGCCAATATCCGCAGGTCGACCCGCTGAACTTCAGCGACGTCGGCTATGACCTCACCGGGCCCGAGGTCCACGCCGACGGCGAGATCTGGGTGGCGATCAACTACGAGCTGCGCCGCGCGCTCTCGGCGAAGTACAACAAGCAGTTCCCCGATTCGGACAAGAGCCTGCAGAAGCAGTGCGCGCTCGGCCAGCTCCCGGTCACCCAGTGCCCGGGCAACCGCCGCTGGATCCAGCTGTACTTCGACTCGTTCCTGCTCATGCCGACCGCGCCGTCGATGATCGACGCGCGCAACGCGATCCTGGCCGCCGACGAGGCGCGCTTCGGCGGCGCCGACCAGAACGAGATCTGGGCGGCCTTCGCCCGGCGTGGCATGGGCAGCGGCGCGTCACAGACCAACACGAGCGGGCGCGTGCGCGGCGTGGAGTCCGACACCGATCCGCTGCCCGACTTCGAGGCGCCGGGGCAGGCCAACGCCAACGTGACGTTTGCCGCCCAGAGCACCGAGTCGGGCAACCCGGCCGTCAAGGCCCGCATCTACGTGGGTCACTACGAGGCGCGGATCTCGCCGATCGCCGACACCGATCCGGCGACCGACGCGCCGGAAACGGCGACGGCCGACAACCTCGACGAGCAGGCCGTCTTTGCGCCGGGGACCTACGAGTTCATCGCGACCGCTCCCGGCTACGGCGCCGTGCGTTTCCGCAAGACGTTCAAGGCCGGCAGCACCCACACGATCACCCTGCGCTTCGCGCCGAACTTCGCGTCGACGTCGCAGGGCGCGACGGCGACCGGTGACGTGACGCCGTTGACGTCGCCATCGGGCCCCGTGCTCCAGGACGGGCCGCAGGTCCTCAAGAATCTCATCGACGACTCGGAGATCAGCGACTGGCAGGCGGCCGCCACCCAGGCCGCCGACGGCTCCTACAACGTCGACGGCAAGCAGGTGACGATCGACCTCGCCGGCTCGCGCCCGCAGACGATCCGCCGCGTGCAGGTCAGCGCGCTGCTCGGGCCGGTGTTCGATCCCAACGCCTCGCCGCGGACGCCCGACCTGACGCAGAACCGCTTCACCGCACTGCGCCAGTTCGAGATCTGGACCTGCAACGACCAGGCCGCCGACTGCTCGAACGACGACAGCTACCAGCGCGCGTACGCGAGCGCATCGGACGCCTTCCCGGCCGATGTCCCGCGGCCGGTCGCGCCGATGCTGCAGCTGCGCACCTTCACCTTCTCGCCGGTGCGGGCGACGCACCTGCGGCTGGTGGTGCGCAACAGCCAGTGCACCGGCGGGCCCGCCTACCAGGGCGAGCAGGACGCCGATCCCAACAACGCGACCGACTGCAACTCGGCCGGCCCGGCGTCGACGCGCTACGTGCGCGTGGCCGAGGTGCAGGCCTTCGCCGGCAACTCAACCGCCCAGGGTTAGCCGCAGACCAGGCTCGAGTACTGAAAGGAGGCGTGGCTGCCGCGGTTGCCGGCGGCCACGCCGTTGACTCCCGCGCAGGCCTCGACGTTGGCCAACGACGTCACGAACGTGCCCCGGCGCGTCGCGCGGACGTGGCGGACGATGCGGCTCCCCGTCGATGGCGTGATCGTCAGCCGCACGCGCTCGTGGGCGTGAAAGCCGCTCCCGCGGACCTTCAGCGTCTCGATGCCCGAGGCCGTGAGGCGGGCGTGGTGCCCGCTCCCGGCGAGCATCGCGATGGCGACGAGCGCGGCGAGCTTCATGTGAGCCACTCCTTCAGCTGCGCGGGCGCGACGAGCGCCGAGAAGTCGCCGTCGTCGCGGAGCAGCTCGGCCGCCGAGACCATGGCGTCGACCGCGGCCCAGGTGAACGCCCCGCCCACGCTGATGCGCTGGGCGCCGGCCTCGGTGATCTCGCTCAGCGAGGCGAAGCCGCGGTGGCCGAGCACGTTGACGGGCTTGGACACGGCGCCGCAGATCGCGCGGATCTCGTCGGCGCTGCGCAGGCCGGGGGCGAAGAGGACGTCGGCCCCGGCCCGTTCGTAGGCCTGCAGGCGGGCGATGGTGTCGTCGAGGTCGGGGTTGCCGCGGATGTGATTCTCGGCGCGCCCCGTGAGGGTGAACGGGAAGTCCAGCGCGCGGGCCGCCTCGACCGCGGCGGCGACGCGCTCGACCGCCTCCTCGAGGGCGTAGACCCTGTCGTCGTCGCGGTCGTAGTCCTCGATCGAGCCGCCCACCGCGCCGGCGCGGGCGGCGCGGGTGATCGCGCTCGCGGCGTCCTGCGGTGCGGGCCCGTAGCCGTTCTCGAGATCCATCGAGACGGGCAGGTCCGTCGCCGCCGCCAGCACGCCGGCGTGCTCGATGACCTCGTCGAGCGTCACGTCGCCGTCCAGGCGCCCGAGCGTGAACGCGAAGCCCGAGCTCGTGCTGGCGATGGCCTTGAACCCCAGCCCCGCGAGGACCTTGGTCGACCCCGCGTCCCAGGCGTTGGCGATGACGAACGGGTCGCCCTCGTGCAGGGCGCGGAAGGCCGCGCCCTTCTCGTGTTGTGTCGTCGGCATGTCACACATCATGAGCCTGTCACCCGCAGGACGGTCACCGAGCTGGGAGGCAACAGCAGCTTGGTACTGGTGCCGAGACCGCTGACCTCCCGCGTCGTGGGCGCGATCGCGTCGGGCTCGTCGAGCGTGTTGCGCGCCGACGGATCGCCCGTGAGCACCGTCAGCGTCCCGGTCGAGTCGATGCGGCCCACCCCGCCGAACGACAGGCGCGCCGTGTGCTGCAGCGAGGTCGGGTTGACGAGCTTGACGTAGAACGTCGTCCGCCCGCCCGACCGGGTCGTCGTCACCGCCTGGCGCAGGCCCTGCGCGCCGCTCAGCGCGCTGCCGATGACATTGCGCCCGAGGTTGGTCGAGAACATGCGCTGCACCCAATAGGACGGCGAGCCGTAGCTGCGCGACGCGTCGATGCCGAACAGGTTCGTCGGCCAGTTGGGCGCGTTCTCGTTGACGATGATCGGCGCGTACGTGCTGCCGAGCACGAGGTCGGAGTTGCGCTCAAGGCCGGTCAGGAACGAGGCCTCGCCGACCGCGGCGCGCAGCGTGCCCGTCGGACTGCCGTCGAGGGCGCCGTACTCGCCGACGATCACGCGCGGCCCGCTGCGGTCGGCGCGGTCGTAGCGATTGGCGTTGTCGACGAACCACGAGGGCGGGTTGTAGTAGTGGTCGTCGATCACGTCGGGCGTACGGCTGGACACCGGCGTGGTGGCGACGATCTTCAGCTGCGGATAGCGGTCCTTGATCGCGTCGTACATGTCCGCGAAGCGCCACTCGTAGCTGCCCGAGGAGTCGAAGAAGTCCTCGTTGCCGATCTCCACGTAGTGCAGGTCGAACGGCTTGGGGTGGCCGTCGGCGGCGCGCCGGGCGCCCCAGGTCGTCGAGGTGTCGCCGATGGCGTACTCGATCTCATCCAGCGCGTCCTGCACGTAGGGCCCGAAGTCCTCCTCGGGGACGTGCTGGCCGTTGAGGGTGTAGCCGGCAAACACCGCCAGCAGCGGCTGGGCGCCGACGTCCTCGGCCAGCCGCAGGTACTCGAGCAGGCCCAGGCCGTCGGTGGACCAGTAGCCCCACGCCGTGTTCTGGTGGCCCGGCCGCTCCCAGATCGGGCCGATCGTCTTCTTCCAGTCAAACCGTGTGGCGAGCGTGTTGCCCTCCAGGTAGTTGCCGCCCGGCACGCGGAAGAAGCCGGGCTGCATCGCGGCGATCTTCTCCATCAGATCGCGCCGCATCCCGTTGGCGCGGTTCTTGTAGGTCGGCGGGAACAGCGAGACGACCGCCAGCCAGACGTCCTGGTCTGCGATCGGTTGACAGCGCCGCCCCGTGCAGCCGTTCTCCAGCGAGACGACGACGCGGTTGTCGGTCGACGTGGCGATGCCGGCCGGCGTCTTGAGCGTGTAGCTCAGGTGGCTCCAGTCGCCTCCGATGGCGCCGAGCACGCGGCTGGCGAGCACGGTGCCGTCGGCCTTCTCCAGGCTCACGCGTGCGCGGCCGGTCCAGCCCGGCGTCGCCTTGGCCCACAGCGAGCCCTTGTAGGTCGTGGACGGGGCGACGGCGACGCCGTAGTAGCCGGCGTTGGCGGCGGCCACGCGCCCGCCCGCGGGCAGCGTCGCGACGTGCAGGCGCAGCGACCGATCGATCGCCGTGTTGAGCGGCTGCGCGGTGTCGATGGCGAACGAGCCGTCGCCGCCGCCGCCGCTCACCAGCGACCAGTACGGCACCGGCCCGCCGCCGCCCGGCGCGCCCTGGAAGGCCTCCTTGAAGGTCCGGTTGCGCACCAGCTCGGCGTACAGCCCGCCGTCGCCGGAGTGGCTGATGTCCTCCAGGAAGGCGCCGTACTGGGTCGAGTGCGTGGCAGCGCGGACGTCGGTGGCGTCGATGGCCAGGCGATCGAAGCCGGCAAGATCGGCCACCTGCGCCGCGGTCAAGGCGAAGCGCACGAGCTGCACCTCGTCGACCGCGCCGGTCAGGCGCGGCGGATCGCCGCTCGTGCTGCCGACGGTGAACGGCTGGTCGCTGTCGCCCGAGGCCGAGGTGCAGCTCGACACGTCGAGCGCGCTGCCCGCGGGCGTGCCGCACGAGCCGTCGGCCGGCGCGACAGGCGCCGGCTCGCCGTCGACGTAGAGCGTCAGGCGCTGCGCTGCGCGGTCGAGCACGAGCGTCGCGTTGTGCCAGGCGTCGTCGGCGACGGCCGCCGACGTGGTCGTCACGTCGATGCGCCCGGCACCGGTGCCGATGCTCGCGTGCACCTGGCCGCCGTCGACGGCGAGCAGGTAGCCGTCGCCCTTGCTCACCACCGGTCCGGAACCGCGCGTCCGCACCCACGCGCTCAGCGAGGCCGAGCCGGTGCCGATGTCCAGCGCCGGCGCGTCGCCCATCGTGACGTCGCCGTCGCCGGGGAGGGCGACCGCGGTCTTCGACGCGCCGCTCGTCCACGAGGCGCCGCGCAGCGTGCCGTCGGCGCCGTCGGGCGAGGCGTCGTGTGCCACGGTGCCCGCGCCCTCGTCGAAGTGCCACAGGCCCGAGGTCGCGAGCGCCGCCGCGGCCTGCGCGTCGAGCGGGAACGGATAGGTGCGAACGTCGTCGATCGCGCCGTCGAAGAAGTCGGCGGGGGCGCCGCCGAATTTGCCGCGGCCGATGACGAGGTGGCCGCCGGCCTTCCACGGCGAGGTGAAGCTCACCGTCTGCGCGGGCGTGCCGTTGACGTAGAGCGTCAGCGTGCGCGCGACGCCGTCGTAGACGCCGACGAGGTGGTACCACTGGCCGATGCGCGCGGTCGCGCTCGATGCCGCGAACGTCGCGGCGGCGCCCGACGAGTCGGAGGCCAGCCGCGTGAAGGCGAAGCGCCCGTCGCCGCGGCGCTGCAGGTAGAAGCCGCCGACCTGGTCGCCGTCGATGCTGACCGCGGTGCGGAAGCCGTCGGGGGAGTCGACGCGCACCCACGCGGCGACCGAGAAGCCCTGCGAGGTGTCGATGACCGGCGCCGGGACGTCGATGACGCCGCTCGTGCCGTCGAAGGCGACGGCGTGCGCGCCGACGACGCCGCTGGTCCACGTCGCGCCATCCGACAGCGTGCCGTCGTTGCCGTCGAGCGAGTCGTCGTGTGCCGTGGTGCCGGTGCCCTCGTCGAGGCGCCACGTGCCGCTCGTCGCCAGCTGGGCGACGTCGGCGGCGTTCAGCGCCTGGTCGTAGACGCGCACGTCGTCGATGGCGCCCTGGACGAAGTCGACCGGGTTGCCGGCGAACTTGCCGCGGCCGATGACCAGGTGCCCGGACGGCGCCCACGGCTCGGGCGCCGGCGTGGTGTCCTGCAGACGCCCGTCGACGTAGAGCGACAACGTCTTGGCGGCGGCGTCGTAGACGCCGGTCAGGAGGTACCACTGCCCGGCGACCGGGTCGAAGGTCGCGGCCGGGAAGGACGGGGCGCCCTGCGCGGCATCGGTGGGCAGGTGGACGAACGCGAAGCGCCGCGTGTCGTCGCGGAACTGCAGGTAGAAGTTCGAGACCTGGTCGCCGTCGATGCTGACGACGGTCTGGTAGCCGGTGGTGCGGTCCAGCCGCACCCAGGCGCTGACCGTGAAGCTGTGCGCGACGTCGATCGGCGGGGCGCCGCCGTCGGCGTACGCGCTCGTGCCGTTGGTCTGCAGCGCCGACGGGCCGCGGATGCCCGCTGTCCACCCGGCGCCGCCGAGCAGCGCGGCGGGATGGGCGCCGGTGCTGTCGGCGGCAGTGGTCCCGGTGCCCTCGTCGAAGGCCCAGTGGGCCACCGGCGCCGGGCCGCCGGCGGCCCCGGCCGAAGCCGGGACCGCCGCGATGACGCCGCACGCGACCAGCGCTCCCGCGGCCAACGCCGCGACATGGTGTGCGATTCGCGCATGCAGCAACATCGTCGTCGCCTCCCGATGACGAACGGATGGGACAGTGCTATGTGAGTTACGGACTAGTGCTTCTTGCTGCGGGTGTGAGACCGGCCGTGCCCGCCACCGACCGTCGAGAAGTTGTAGACGGTCGTCGACGAGTACGGGTGCTGCGGATCGATCTCGGTTGACGGGAAATTGGGCTTGTTCGGCGAGTCGGGGAAGTGCTGGGTCTCCAGCGCCAGCCCGTCGCCCTGCCGGTACTGGTGGCCGCTCGTGCCGTAGAGCGTGCCGTCGAGGAAGTTGCCCGAGTAGAACTGGATCCCGGGCTCGGTCGTCGAGATGGTCAGCTCGCGGCCGCTGGACGGGTCGATGAGCTGTGCGGCCAGGTTCAGGCGCGCCTTCGGGCCGCCGCCACCGTGATGACGGATCTTCGCGCGCGAGCTGCCGGGCGGGTTGAGGACCCAGTTGTGGTCATAGCCGCGCCCGAACACGAGCTGCTGGAAATTCTCGCGGATCCGCTCGCCGATCGCGTGGAACTGCGTGAAGTCCATCGGCGTGCCCGCGGTCGGGTCGATCGCCCCCGTCGGGATCAGAAGATCGTCGACCGGGGTGTAGTGGCTCGCGTTGAACCGCAGCAGGTGGTCGTAGATCGTCCCCGTGCCCTCACCGGCCAGGTTCCAGTAGGAGTGGTTGGTGAGGTTCAGGACGGTCGGCTTGTCGGTGGTCGCCGCGTAGTTGAACTGCAGGTTGTTGTTCCTGTCGAGCGTGAAGGTCACCGAGACCTTGACGGTGCCAGGGAAGCCCGTGCACCCCGGCGACTGGGTCGGATCGCAGCCCGAGCCAGGCTGGCCCGGTCCCTCCGGGCTGGTGAGCGTGAGCTTCAGACCGACGGTGCCGTTGCTCGGCTGGATCTCGGTGGCGTCCCACATGAGATTGTCGAAGCCCGTGAAGCCACCGTGGAGCGTGTTGCCGTTGTTGTTGGGGTCGAGCGTGTAAGTGGTGCCATTGAGCGTGAACTTGGCGCCGCCGATGCGGTTGCCGTAGCGGCCGATGATCGCGCCGAAGTACGGGTTGGACGTCACATAGGCGTCGTTGGTGTATCCGTCGATGTCGCCGAAGCCGAGGGTCACGTTGGCATCGCGGCCGCGCCGGTCGGGCACGGTCAGCGATTGGATGATGCCGCCGTAGTCGAGGATCGAAACCGACATGCGGCCGTTGCTCAGCGTGTACTTCGTGACTGCGGCGCCGGCGTCGGCCGGGGCGTTGGCAGGCAGGTTGCCGAAGCTCGAGCTCGTGATGCTCAGGCCGTTGCTGCCGCCATTGTGGTTGTGATGACGCGTGGTCGCGCTCGCGGGCGCCGCCAGGACAGCGGCGGCGAGCACGACGAGCACTGCACACAGCGCAGCGCGCACGCGCCGCGGAGTGGTGTGACGCATTGCCAGGACTCCTTGTGTTGGGACAGTGGAACTCATGGCTAAAAGCCGGCCGCGGTCAGCCCGCAGCGGCCGGTGAACGAGGCACCGGGCTCGAGAACGAGCAGCCCGTCACCCGAGTTGAATGCATCGGGAGCGCACGTCATGGGCTCGATGGCCACCCCCCCGCGGCGGCGGCCCGGATCGGACACGGCGTCCGCGGTGTAGACCTGCACGAAGCGGAAGCCCTCGTCCATCCAGACGGTGAGCTGCCGCTCGTCCCCAGCGCTTGCGAGCATGACGCGGGCGACCCCATCCGGGCTGCGGTCGAGGTCGCCGAAGCAGGTGTCCAGGCGCTGGGCGCCGATGCGCCGGGCGCGCCGGAAGTCGAAGTCGGTGCCGTCGACGGCCAGCGCGGCGCCGGCGGGCAGCATGCGCTCGTCGAGCGGCAGGCGGGTGCGCGCGGGCACCTCGAGCACGAGCTCGTCGATGGTGGCCGTCCCCAGCGTGAAGTAGGGATGCAGGCCGGCGCCGAACGGCGCGCGCGTGGTGCCGACGTTAGCCGCGGTCAGCGTGGCCTCGACGCCGCTGGACGTGAGCTCGTAGTCGACCGACAGCCGCAGCGCGAAGGGATATCCGGGCTCCTGGGCCAGGTCGAGCGTCAGGGTCAGGTGGCGGGTCGAGGAGCGGATCGCCCGCCACCTGCTCCCTGTCGCAAGGCCGTGCAGCGCGTTGCCGCGCTCGGGTTCCGTGAGCGCGGTCTGATGCTCGGCCCCGTCGAAGACGTAGCGCCCGTCGCGCAGCCGGTTGGGCCACGGGACGAGCACCCTGCCGCGGCAGTCGTGGTCGGCTTCGCCCGGCGCGACGCCGTCGATCAGCTCGTGGCCGCCGACGCTCCACGAGCGCAGCGCGGCGCCGACCTCGGCGACCATGAGGCGCTGCCGCTCGTGGTCGAGCGCCAGTTCGGTGCCGCCGGGCGGCTCGGTCACCGCGGGCATGTGCCCTATGCCTGCACGAGCTCCAGGCCTGCCATGCCACTGAACACCCGCCACGTGTCCGCGTGGCGGCCGGGGTTGAGAACCTGGTGGTGCGGGCCGCCGTAACGCAGCCACGCGTCCATGCACGCCCGCACGCCGCTGTCGGGGCGGAAGTGCCCGTAGGGCATCTCCAGCGCGGGCAGCTCCTCGGTGTCGAGGATCTCGCCTTCGCTCACCAGCAGGCGGAAGCGCTCGCCGCCCAGCGACACCAGCGTGGCCAGCGTCGCCGGCCCCGTGGCGTACTGGAAGAGGAAGGTCGGCGGGTCGTCGAGGCCGCCGATGCCCAGCGGGCGCTTGATCAGGCGCACGGGGCGGTCGTCGCGGGCAAGGCGCCAGTTGCCCTCGCCCATGTGGCTCATCAGGATCGCGTCGCGCGGGAAGTCCATCGCGTACATCTCGGTGAACTGGGTGTCGCCGAGCAGCCATGTGCCGGCGCACATCAGCGCGGCGGTCAGCGCGTCGCCCTCGGCCCCGAAGCCGTAACCCTTGGCCATCAGGCTCGACGCGGCCGCCAGCGGCAGCCGCGCGAAGCGGCCGTCCTCGGCGATCGCATCGAAGTGCGTGGAGTAGGCCCCGTAGCCGCCTTCGTGCAGAATCCGCTCGATCCCCAGCTGCATGCGCGCGTGGTCCTCGCGCTCCTCGGCGCTGAGGCGCTCGTCGATCTCGAAGTGGGAGTCCTCCTCGGCGATCAGCGCGCGGACCTCGTCGTCGGTCACCGCGGTCGCGCTGCGATGCAGGTCGCCGGGCGCCAGCGCGTCGACCTGCGGGCCGAGCGTGCGGATCAGCGCGTGCTCGTCGAAGCGGATGTCGCCCATGGTGTTCATCGCGTAGCCGAACACGCCGACCTTCAGCGAGCGCCAGCGCGTGACCGCCGCCGCCGCCCGCGCCCACACGCCGATGGCGTCGCGGAAGGAGTCGGCGCGCCAGTCGTCGGTGACGACATGGAACGGGCGGCCGGCGCGGACCATCGCGTTGGCGGTGTCCTGCGCGCCGTGGATGCCCTGGTTGTAGGTGAGGTCGGCCATGTCCCATTCAACGGTCACAGCCGGTACGGGTTGGATGTTGGCCAGGCAGATCGGTAGCGGCGTCTGCGCGAGCAGGCGCGCGACGCGCATCGCGGGGCCGTAGGTGAGCATCACGACGAGCAGCCCGTCGAGCTGCTGGCTCTCGAGTTCGCGCATGACGCGCTCGGCGTCCTCGCGCTCCTTGACCGGGGTCGTCACGTGGACCTCGGCCACGTCGTCGAGGGCCGCGGCGATCTCGGCGGCATAGCCGGCCTGGCGGTCGGCGATGCCGGGCAGCATCTCGTCGTAGAGGCTCTGCATGATGCCCAGCAGGCCGATCCGCGGCCTGACGGGCACTGCCTCAGCGCTGTCCGTAGACGTTCTGGTAGCGGTCGTAGAGTGCATCGATGTCCTCTCTGGCAAGCGGGACGGGTTCGCCCAGCGTCCGTGCCAGGTGCACGGTCCGCGCGACGTCCTCGCACATCACCGCCGCCTTGAGCGCGTCGCGCGGCCCCGCTCCGACCGTGAACACGCCGTGGCTTTGCATGAGCACCGCAGGCGAGCGGTGCCCCGCCAGCGTCTCGACGACGGCGCGCCCGATCTCCTCGTCGCCGATGAGGGCGAACGGGCCGATCGGGATGTCGCCGCCGAACTCGTCGGCCATCGCGGTGAGCACACAGGGGATCGCCTCGCCGCGTGCTGCCCACGCCGTGGCGTAGGCGCTGTGGGTGTGGGCGACCCCGCCCACCTCGTCCATGTGGCGATAGATGCAGCCGTGGGTGGCCGCATCGCTGGAGGGCGCCAGATCGCCCTCCACCAGCTGTCCGTACAGATCGCAGACAACGATCGCGTCGGGCGTCAGCTCGTCGTAGGGGACGCCGCTGGCCTTGATGGCCATCAGCTCCTCGTCGGGGACGCGCGCGGAGAGGTTGCCGCTCGTCCAGGCCACCAGCCCGTTGCGTGGCAGCTCGGCGTGCAGCGCGCACACCTCGCGCCGCAGGGCGGCCAGCTCGTCAGCCACGGGCGACCTCGCGGGGGCGGATGCGCCGCAGCGCGTGCATGACGTCGTCGCCCCCGCGACCGAAGTGATCGTGCAGCCTCGCGTAGTGCTCGTAGAGCGCGTCGTAGGCATCGGCGCGCACCGCGTCGGGCACGTAGGCATCGCGCGTGACGCTGGCCATCGCCGCCGACGCGGCGTAGATGTCCGGGTAGGCGCGCGCCGCCACCGCCGCGAACATCGCCGATCCGAGCGCCGGCCCCTGCTCGGAGGCGATCAGGTGCAGCGGCATCCGCGTCACGTCGGCGTAGATCTGCATGATCACCGGGTTCTTCAGCAGCCCGCCGGCGACGAACAGCTCGGTGGCCGGCGTACCGGCCGTCGCGAACGTCTCGAGGATCATGCGCGTGCCGAAGGCGGTCGCCTCGATCAGCGCGCGGTAGATGTCCTCGGCGCGGGTGGCCAGGGTCAGCCCGAGGATCAGCCCGCTGAGGTTGTGGTCCACGAGCACGGAGCGGTTGCCGTTGTTCCAGTCCAGCGCGATCAGCCCGTGCGCGCCGACCTCCTGCTCGCCCGCGAGCTGCGACAGGTAGCCGTGGACGTCGAGTCCGCGGGCACGGGCCTCCTCGTGGTAGCGCGGGGGCACGGCCTGGTCGACGAACCAGCCGAAGATGTCGCCGACGCCGGTCTGCCCGGCCTCGTAGCCCCAGAGCCCGGGGACGATCCCGCCGTCGACCACGCCGCACATCCCGGGGACCTCGACGACGTGGTCGCCGTTCATCACGTGGCAGGTCGACGTGCCCATGATCATCAGCATCTGGCCGGGGCCCACGGCGCCCGCGGCGGGCGCGGTGACGTGCGCGTCGACGTTGCCGACGGCCACGGCGATCCCCGGGGGCAGCCCGGTCCACGCGGCGGCCTGCGCGGTCAGGCCGCCGGCCCGCCCGCCCAGCGGCGACAGCTCCCCGCCGATCTTCTCGCTCACGAAGTTGCCGAAGCGCTCGTCGAGCGCGCGCAGGTAGTCCTCGGAGGGATAGCCGCCGTCCTGATGGATCGCCTTGTAGCCGGCGGTGCAGGTGTTGCGCGTCTCGCGCCCGCAGAGCTGCCAGATGATCCAGTCCGCGCCCTCCACCCAGCGCTCCATGCGCGCGTAGATCTCGGGGTCCTCCTCGAGGACCTGCAGCGCCTTGGCGAACTCCCACTCGGAGGAGATCAGGCCGCCGTAGCGCGCGAGCCAGGGCTCGCCGCGCTCGCGCGCCAGCGCGTTGATGCGGTCGGCCTGACCCTGGGCGGCGTGGTGCTTCCACAGCTTGGGCCAGGCGTGCGGGCGGTCGGCGAGGTCGGGCACCTGGCACAGCGGCGTGCCGTCGGCGAGCACCGGCAGCGGGGTGGAGGCCGTGAAGTCGGTGGCGATCCCGATCACCTGCTCGGGCGCGATGCCGGCGTCCGCCACGGCCGCCGGCACCGCCTGGCGCAGGACCTCGAGCCAATCGTCGGGGTCCTGCAGCGCCCACTGGGCCGGTAGTTGCGCCCCGCCGCCGGGAAGCGCGCGCTCGATCACGCCGTTGGCGTAGTCGTGCACGGCGGAGCCGAGCTCGGCGCCGTCCTCCACGCGGACGACGACGGCGCGACCCGAGAGCGTCCCGAAGTCGACGCCGATGACGCACTCTGGACCCCCGGCCATGTGTCAGCCCCCGGCGGCTCGGGCTGCTTGGCGCGCGCGCCGGTACTCCTCGACCACGATCTCGGTCAACTCCTCGACCGATGTCTCCGAGGTCGGCTTGTCCAGCGAGATCACGCCGTCCTGGATGAGGTTGACGCGATCGCACGCGGTCAGCACGTGCACGTAGTTGTGGAGGACCATGATCATCGAGACCTGGCCCTCCTCCTTGAGGCGCGCGATCAGGTCGAGGATCAGAGCGCCCTCCTTGGCGCCCATCGCGGCCAGCGGCTCGTCGAGCAGCAGGATGTCCGCGTCGGAGTGCACGGTGCGCGCGACGGCGATCGCCTGGCGCTGGCCACCGGACAATCGCGCGACCGGCACGTTGAGCCGCGGGACGTTGACGCCGATGTCGTCGAGCGCCGCGCGCGTCTCCTTGCGCATGATGCCGTTGGCCAGGAACGGCAGGGGGCTCTTGAGCTTCTCCCGGCGCAGGAACATGTTGTGGAAGACCGACAGCTCGTCGATGAGCGCGAGGTCCTGGTAGACGGCGTCGATGCCGAGCGTCCGAGCCTGGTCGACGCTGCGCGGCTCGTAGGGCTCGCCGCGCAGGAACATCTGCCCCGCGTCCGGTCGCTGGAAGCCGCAGATGATCTTCATCAGCGTCGACTTGCCCGCGCCGTTGTCGCCGAGCAGGCCGAGCACCTCACCCTTGCGCAGGTGCATGTTGATGTCGCGCAGCGCCGTGACCGGGCCGAACCTCTTGCTGACGTGCTCGATGCGCAGGACGTCGTCGGATGCCGTCGCCGGCGCGACGACGTGCTCGCCGGTGATTCCGGATTCAGCCAACGCCCGACCCCTTTCGCACGCGTGCGACATAGGTGTTGGCGGCCATCGCGATGATGATCGCCAGGCCCAGGTAGAAGCTCAGGTAGTCGGCGTTGACGCCCTTGATGATCAGCCCGTCGCGCAGTACCCCGAGGAACATCGCGCCGATAAGGGCTCCGACCACCGTGCCCGATCCCCCGGCCAGCAGCGTGCCGCCGATGACCGCGGCCGAGATCCCGTCGAAGAGCACCTCGTTGGCTCCGGACGGGTCGGGCTGCACAGAGCTGGTGCGGACCGCCTCGAGCACGCCGACCAGGCCGGCGAGCGTGGCGCACATGATGAAGTTGCGGATGATGACCAGCCGCACCTTCACGCCGGCCTCGGCGGCGCCGAGCCGGTTGCCGCCGACGGCGACCGTGTAAACGCCCCAGCGTGTAAGCGTCAGGACGATCTGGAGCACGACGATGATCACGAGCGCCCAGATCAGCTCGGAGTACGTGCCGGCGCCGAAGATCCTGGCGAAGGTGGTCACCTCCGCGACGTTCGTGCCGGGCGTGTCGACGGGCTGGGCGTGCGAGATGATCAGCGTGAGTCCCTCGATCGTGAACAACATGCCGAGGGTCGTGATGAACGAGTTGATCCCGACGACGGCGGTGAAGAACCCGTTGATGAGCCCGATCACCATGCAGCACACCATCGCCAGGATGAGCGAGGCGATCAGCGGCACGCCGCCGTTGTTGAACTCGTAGAAGATGAACGGGGCGGCGAGGTAGACGGCGCCGATCGAAAGGTCGATCTCGCCGTTGATCATGAGGAAGACCTCGCCCGCGGCGAGGATCGCGAACGGCGCGAAGTAGGGCAGCAGCGTCTTGAAGTTGCCGCTCGTCGCGAACTTGTCCGCCGTGATCGTGAAGTAGAGGATCGTCAGCACCGTGATGACGATCACGCTGCCCTCGCGCAGCGTCAGGAAGCGCTTGACAAGCGTCCAGGCGCCCGAGGCAAGGGCCCGGCTGGTCGCCGGGCCCTTTTCGGTGGTCTCGGTTGACGGGGGCTGGCTGCCGGCTTCGACGGCCACGGGTCAGGCCTTGGTCACACCAGCCGACGATGAACTGCCCTCGAA
>DATBKW010000254.1:0-28583 GCA_036555665.1 Solirubrobacteraceae bacterium
GCTGACCGGGCGCGCCGCCCGCCGCCTCGCCGCTGCCACGCCCCGCTGGGTCGCCGCCACCGCGAGCGACCCCGCCGCCCCCGCGCTCCGGGCCCTCGCCATGACGGTCGTCGAGGTCCCGCCGCTGCGCCGTCGCCCCGAGGACGTCCCCGTCCTCTCCCGCGCCTTGGCCCGCCGCCACGGCTCGCCGGCGCTGCCCCAGGGCGTCAGGCCCGAGGCCGCCCAGCTGCTCGCCCGCCTGCCGTGGCCCGGCAACGTCCGCGAGCTCGAGAACGTCATCCGCCTGGCGCTCCAGCGCCGCCACGCCGGCGACCTGCGCATCGAGGATCTGCCGGCCGACGTCCGGCCCGCCGGCGCCCGCAACGCCGCCACCGCCCTGCAGCGCCTGGAGGCCGAGGCGATCGTCGAGGCGCTCGCCGCTGCCGACGGCAACAAGCGCCGCGCCGCGCAGGCGCTCGGGGTCTCGCGCTCGACCCTCTACCGCAAGCTGCGCGCGTACGGGATCGAGCTCGACCGCCTCGCCTACTAGCCCGCCGAGGGTGTCCCAAGATCGGACACGCCGCAGCCGCGGCGCGCGTCTAGCGTCGCACCGGTCCTATTAGGCAAGGAGGGGTTCGATGGCAGAGATGCGCGGTTGCGACCTTCTGGTCGACTACCTCATCCGCGACCAGACGCCGTACATCTTCGGCTACGCCGGTCACGGTGCGGTCGGCCTGCTCGACGGCGTCTACCAGCGCCAGGACGAGATCAAGGTCGTCTGGCCGCGGATGGAGTCGGCCGCCGGCTTCATGGCCGACGCCTACTTCCGCGCGACCGGCGTCCCGCTCCCGGTCTACACGTCGACCGGCCCCGGCCCGATGCTGCTCACGGTCGCGATTGGCAACGCCATGGCCGACTCGTCGTCGTTCGTGGCCATCACCGGCCAGGTCGCGACCAGCCAGTTCGACAGCGGCGCGCTGCAGGAGGAGCACCACCACTTCTCGGCCGACTTCCCGAGCGTGGTCAAGCCGATCACCAAGCGCAGCTTCCAGGCCCACAGCGTCGAGGACCTGGCCAAGATCATCCCCAAGGCGTTCAAGCTGGCCCGCGACGGGCGGCCGGGCCCCGTCCACATCGACGTGCCCTATGACCTGTGGATCCGCACCGGCGACGTCGAGACCCCCGATCCGCAGGAGTGGTCGCACCACACGAGCTGGCGCACGCCGGGCTCGCCCGAGGCGGTCGAGCGCGCGCTCGACATGCTGCTGAAGGCTCGCCGCCCGCTGATCCTCGCCGGCGGCGGCGTGATCCTGTCCGACGCCTCCGAGCAGCTGCAGGCCTTCGCCGAGCACGTCAACGTCCCCGTCTACAGCACGTTCATGGGCAAGGGCGCGCTCTCCGCACGCCACCCGCTGCACCTGGGGATCGCGGGCTGCTGGGGCGAGTACCCGGCGACCGAGGCGGCCCGCAACGCCGACGTGATCCTGGCGCTCGGCGCGCGCTTCTCGGACATCCACTGCTCGTCGTGGGTGCCGGGCTACACGTACAACATCCCGCCGACGCGCCTGATCCACGTCGATCTCGACCCGACCGAGATCGGCCGCAACTACCCGACCGAGCTCGGCATCGTCGGCGACGCCCGCGAAGTGCTCATCCAGCTGCTGGACCTCGCCAAGAAGCGGGGGCCCAAGCGCGAGGAATCGCCGTGGACCGAGCAGGTGGCGGCGTACAAGACCGAGTGGAACGAGTTCATCGAGCCGTTCAAGGCCTCCGACGAGGTCCCGATCGAGCCGCGGCGGCTCATCGGCGACCTGCGCCGCGCCGCGCCGGACGACACGCTGATGATCACCGACACCGGCAACCATCAGACGTGGGTCGAGCAGTACTGGGACGTCTACGAGCCGCGCAGCGTCTTCACGCCCGGCGGCTTCGCGGGCATGGGCTTCGGCACCTGCGGCGTGCTGGGCCTGAAGCTGGCCAGGCCCGACCGGCCGTGCGTCTGCGTCACCAGCGACGGGAGCTTCTCGATGTTCCCGCACGCGGTGGCGACCGCGGTCGAGTACGACATCCCGGTCACCTGGGTGATCCTCAACAACTACACGATCGGGGTCATCCGGGACCTGCAGCGCTTCTACATGGACGGGCGCGAGATCGGGACGAGCTTCCGCAAGCAGGCCACCGGCGAGCTGTGGAACCCCGATTTCGCCAAGATGGCCGAGTCCATGGGCGCGGAGGCGTACTCGATCGACCAGCCCGGCGAGATGGCCGAGGCGTTCGAGGCCGCGCTGCAGTCCGGCCGCCCGTCCGTGCTCGACATCCGCGTCAACCGCGACACGGCCGTCCCGCTCATCGGCACCTGGCAGTTCCCGCCGATCGTGCAGGCCGAGCCGACCTTCGGACGGCGGCTGGTCCTCACCTAGTGCACCGGGGCTCGTGCACCGCTTCCCTTTCACCGCCATCGTCGGCCAGGAGCGCCTCAAGCAGGCGCTCCTGGTCAACGCGGTGAACCCGGCGGTCGGTGGAGTGCTCGTAAGCGGGCCGACCGGGACGGCGAAGTCGACGGCGGTGCGCGGCCTGCTCGACCTCCTCGGCGAGATCGAGGTGGTCGCCGGCTGCCCGTTCGGGTGCGATCCGGCGGCGCCGGAGTGCTCGATCTGCCTGGCCCGCGTCGACGGCGGCGAGTCGCTCGCGCCGCTGCGCCGCCGCCGGCCGCTGGTGACGCTGCCGCTCAACGCCACCGAGGACCGCGTCGCGGGGTCGCTCGACGTCGCGCGGGCGCTGAGCGAGGGGGTGCTGGCGCTCGCTCCCGGCCTGCTGGCCGAGGCCAACCGCGGGATCCTCTACGTCGACGAGATCAACCTCCTCGACGACCACCTCGGCGACATCCTTCTCGACGCGGCCGCGATGGGCGTCAACGTCGTCGAGCGCGAGGGGATCTCGGTCGAGCACCCCGCGCGCTTCCTGCTCGTGGGGACGATGAACCCCGAGGAGGGCGACCTGCGGCCCCAGATCGCCGATCGCATCGGGCTTCGCGTCGACGTCTCGGCGCTGGCCGACCCGCGCGAGCGCGGCGAGGTCCTGCGCCGGCGCGAGGCCTTCAACGCCGATCCGGGTGCGTTCACGGCGTCGCACGCGGGCGCCCGGGACGAGCTGCGCGAGCGGATCGGCTCCGCGCACGCGCGGGTCGCGTCGCTGCGGGTCGCCGACCCGCTCTACGCCGCGATCGGGGCGATGGTCACGCGACTCGGCGTGACCAGCCACCGCGGCGACGTGACCGTGCTCGAGTGCGCCAAGGCGCTGGCCGCGCTGGAGGGTCGCGACGAGGTCGCCGCCGCCGACGTGCGCGCGGCCGCCACGCTGGCGCTCGACCACCGCCGGTCCGCCGACCCGCTGGCGCCGGTGCCGCCGCTGACCGACGAGGAGGTGGACCACGCGCTCGAGGCCGCCCTCGAGCTCGGCGACGAGGTCCCAAACGCGCGGGCGCGCCCGGCGCCGAGGGTCCCGGCGCAGGGCGCGCGGCCCTGAAGGCCGACCCGCCGGCGATCGCCGGGCACCCGGTCGACCCGCGCCCGGTCTACGCCGATCGCCGGCGCCGCGACGCCGTCGAGCGGGCGGCCGCGGGCCGTGGAGCGCGGTCGCGCATGAGCCACCGCGGGACCTACGTGCGGCACCGTCTGTCCGGCGGAGCGGCCGCGGACATCGCCTTCGACGCGACGCTGCGCGCGGCGGCCGCGCGCGGCGAGGGTCTGCGCATCACCGCCGCCGACCTGCGCCGCAAGGTGCGCGAGCAGCGGGCGCCGCTGCTCGTCGCGCTCGTGGTCGACAACAGCTACTCGCTGGCCGCCGAGGCGATGCTCGAGCACGCCAAGGGCGTGGCGTTCGCGCTGCTCTCCGAGGCCGCGCACCGGCACAACCGCGTGGCGATCGTCGCCTTCAAGGGCGGCGGGGACGGCGCGACGGTCGCCCTGCCTCCGACGCGCAGCGTGCGGCTCGTCCGCCGGCGGCTCGAGGACGTCCCGCTCAGCGGCCGCACGCCGCTGGCCGACGCGGTGCGCACCGTCCACCGGCTGCTGCGCCAGGCCCGCCACCGCCATCCGAGCGCCGTCCCGCTCGCGGTGCTCGTCACCGACGGCCGCCCCACCGTGCCGCTGCGCGCGCGCGGCGACGCCGAAGCCGATGCCCTCGCGCAGGCCGAGCTGCTGGCGGCCGCCGGCGTGCGCTGCGTCGTCGTCGACACCGCCGTGCCCGGCTCGCCGGAGGCCAGGGCCGGCGGCGCCCGCGAGCTGGCGCAGGCTGCGCGCGCCGAGCTCGTCCCCATCGCCGACCTGACACCCGACGCGCTCATGCGGGCCGCCGCATGAACGCTCGCTGGCTGCCGGTGCTCGAGGCCCTCGCCGATCCCCGCATCGGCTGGCTGCCGGCCGGCGACGCCGCGGTGGCCGAGGCCGCCGAGGCCGGCCTGGTTGCCGCCGAGCGCGGCCGCGCCGTGCTCCCGGGCTCCGCGCGCGGCGCCGTACGCGCCACCCTCGACGAGAGGCTCCGCGCCCGCGTCGTCGAATGGGCCGGCGACCTCACGGAGGGCGAGCTGCTCGACCGCTTCGCCGCCCACTGCCGCGACGACCTCGACGACGTCGAGCTCGTGGCCGCGCACCCGACGAGCCTCGACCTGCGCTGGCGCGGCGGGGAGGGCACCGTCGAGCTGCGCGCGGGACTGCTCGGCGCCGAGCGCCTCGATGGCGTCCACCTCATGCTCACGACCATCGACGAGCCCGCCGTGAACCGCTTCCTGGACGACGAGCAGCTGCGCGGCCGCATCGCGCTGTGCGACGTCGACAGGCTGGAGAAGATCAACGCCGTTCGCAGCAGCCTCTGCGTGTACTTCGAGTGGTTCGTCCGCGAGGCATTCGGAGCCCGAATACTCCCGGCGGAGGCCTTCACCGCGGGCCTCGTGCAGCGCGGGATCCTGTCGCTCGGCATGGGCTAGAAGGCCGCGGAATCGATCATGAGCATCGACCAGCCGCGTTGCTACTGTCCGCCGAGTTGGCCGCCGCCTCCTCTTCGCAGACGTTGAAGCGCACGCCCCTGTTCGACCGCCATGTCGAAGCGGGCGCGAAGCTCGTGCCCTTCGCGGGGTGGGAGATGCCCGTCCAGTACGCGGGCATCCGCGAGGAGCACCTGGCGGTGCGCCACGCGTGCGGGATCTTCGACGTCTCGCACATGGGGGAGATCGAGACCACCGGCCCGCAGGCCGAGGAGCGCCTGCAGCGGTTGCTGTCCAACGACGTCGGCCGGCTCCAGATCGGCGGCGCGCAGTACTCGGTGCTCTGCCGCGAGGACGGCGGCGTCCTCGACGACCTCTTCACCTACCGCCTCGGGCCCGAGCAGTTCCTGACCGTCACCAACGCCGCCAACCACGACAAGGACCTCGCCTGGTTCCAGCAGCACGCCGGCGACAGCGTCGGCGACGCCCACGATCGCTACGCGATGCTCGCCGTCCAGGGCCCGCGCGCACGAGAGATCGTGCAGGTCATCGCCGACGCGCCGCTGCCGTCGCGGATGACCACCGCCCGCCGCACGCTGGCGGGGCGCGCCGCGCTCGTCTGCGCGACCGGCTACACCGGCGAGCCCGGCGTGGAGATCCTCTGCGAGCCCGCCGACGCCGGCGCGCTCTGGGACGAGCTGACCCGCCGCGGCGCCACCCCGTGCGGCCTGGCCGCGCGCGACACCCTGCGCCTGGAGGTCTGCTTCCACCTCTACGGCAACGACCTCATGGAGGAGCGCGGCCCCATCGAGGCCGGGCTGGGCTGGTGCTGTAAGGAGGACACCGGCTTCGTCGGCTCCGAGGCCGTCCGCGCGACGCGCGAGGCCGGCCCCGCCGAGAAGCTCGTGCCGTTCGTCCTCACCGGCCCCGGCATCCCGCGCCAGGGCAACGCGGTGCTCGGCGGCGGCGAGGTGACCAGCGGGACCCTGTCGCCCTGCCTCGAGATCGGCATCGGCATGGCCTACGTGCCCGCCGAGCGGGCACAGCCCGGCACCGAGCTCGAGATCGACGTGCGCGGAAAGGTCCGCCCCGCCGAGGTGCGCACCAAGCCGCTCTACCGCAAGGAGAACGATGGCTGACGCCAGCTACCCCGACGACCTGCTCTACCACTCCGAGCACGACTGGGTCCGCACCGACGGCGACACCGCGACCTTCGGTATCACCTGGTTCGCCCAGGACGCGCTCGGCGAGGTCGTCTTCCTCGACCCGCCCGAGGTCGGCACGCGGGTGACCAAGGACGAGCCGTACGCCGAGGTCGAGTCGGTCAAGGCGGTCTCCGACGTCATCGCGCCGATGTCGGGCGAGATCGTCGAGGTCAACACCGCACTTGCGGACAAGCCCGAGACGATCAACGAGGACCCCTACGGCGAGGGCTGGCTCGTCCGGGTCAAGCTCTCCGACGAGAGCGAGAAGGACAGCCTCATGGACGCGGCTGCGTACAGCGCGAGCCTTTCGTAGAGGGGCGAAGTGAGCAGGTACACGTCGACAACTCCCGACGACCTCCAGGCGATGCTGGCCGAGATCGGCGTCAGCTCGCTGGACGAGCTGTTCGATCGCCAGATCCCGGCGGCGGTGCGCCTGCAGCGCCCGCTGGACCTCCCCGCCGGCATGCCCGAGCAGGACGTCTACGCGCACCTGCGCGCGCTCGCGCAGCGCAACACCAGCGCCGAGGACGAGCTGACCTTCCTCGGGGCCGGGATGTACGACCACTACGTGCCCGCGGTCATCGACATGCTGCTGGGCCGCTCGGAGTTCCTGACGCCGTACACCCCGTATCAGCCGGAGATCTCGCAGGGCGGGCTGCAGGTGATGTTCGAGTACCAGACGGCGATCAGCGAGCTGACCGCGCTGCCTGTGTCCAACGCCAGCGTCTACGAGGGCCCGAGCGCGGTCGCGGCCGCCGCCTACCTGGCCAAGCTGGCCAACGGCAAGCCGAGGGTCGTTGTCTCGCGCGGCGTGCACCCGCACGCGCGCGCCGCACTGCGCACGCTGGCCGCCGGCTACGGCCACGACGTCGTCGAGGTCGGCCTGCGCGACGGGGTCACCGACGCCGCCGCCTGGGAGACGGCAATCGACCAGGACACCAGCGCGGTCATCTTCGCGCAGCCGAACTTCCTGGGCGCGGTCGAGGACACGGCGGCGTTGGCCGAGGCCGCCAAGAACTCGCCCGCGGTGGTCGTCGGCTCCTATGACCCCATCCCGCTGGGGATCCTCAAGCCGCCGGGCGAGTGCGGCGTCGACGTGGCGGTCGGCGAGGGCCAGACGCTCGGCAACCGGCTGGATTTCGGCGGCCCGTCGTTCGGCTTCTTCGCCGCCACCGACGCTTACCTGCGCCGCATGCCCGGGCGCATCGCAGGGGAGACGCGCGACGTCGACGGCAAGCGCGGCTTCGTGCTGACGCTGCAGACGCGCGAGCAGCACATCCGCCGCGAGAAGGCGACCTCGAACATCTGCACCGCGCAGGCGCTCAACGCGCTGGCGGGCGTCGTGTACCTGAGCTGGGTGGGCCGCCGCGGCCTGGTCGAGCTCGGCGAGCTGCTGCTGCAGCGCACCCATTACGCGCGCGAGGCCCTGACCGCCATCGACGGCGTTGAGGCCCTGCATTCGCAGCCGGTCGTGCGCGAGTTCGCGGTGCACCTGAACGCGCCTGTCCAGCGCGTGATCGCGCGCTGCCAGGACGCGGGCGTCAACCCCGGCTACGCGCTCGGGCGCGAGTACGACGAATACGGCGACGGCCTGCTTGTCGCGCTCACCGAGCGCCGCTCGAAGGCCGAGATCGACCGGCTGGCCGAGGTGCTCGGCGCGGCGGTGGCCGCGGAGCGCGAGACCGCAGGGGTCAGCGCATGACCCAGACGATCTTCGAGAAGGGCGCTCCCGGCCGGCGGGCCTTCACGTGCCCGGCGCTCGACGTCCCCGAGGTCGACGGCCTGCTGCCCGGCGCTCTGCGGCGTTCGGAGCCGCCGCGGCTGCCCGAGATCAGTGAGCCCGAGCTCGTGCGCCACTACGTCAACCTGTCCAAGCGCAACTTCGACCTCGACTCGGGCTTCTACCCGCTCGGCTCGTGCACGATGAAGCACAACCCACGCCTGCACGAGCGCGTCGCGGCCCTGCCCGGGCACGCGCGGCTGCACCCGCTGCAGGACCCGGCGCGCGCACAGGGCGCGCTGGAGCTGATGTGGAACCTCGAGCGCGCGCTGGCCGAGGTCGCGGGGCTGCCGCATGTGTCGCTGCAGCCGAGCGCAGGCTCGCACGGCGAGCTGGCCGGGGTGCTGCTGACCAAGGCCTTCCACGCCGACCACGGCGAGCAGCGCACCAAGGTGCTGACGCCGGATACCGCCCACGGTACGAACCCGGCGACGGTGACGATGGCCGGCTACGAGGTCGTCAAGCTCGGCACCAACGCCGACGGCGGCGTCGACATCGACGACCTGCGCGCGAAGGCCGACGAGACCGTCGCGTGCCTGATGCTCACCAACCCCAACACGCTGGGGATCTTCGACCACAACATCGAGGAGATCGCCGAGATCGTCCACGGAGTGGGGGCGACGCTGTACTACGACGGGGCCAACCTCAACGCGGTCATGGGGATCTCGCGCCCGGGCGACATGGGCTTCGACATCGTGCACTTCAACCTGCACAAATCCTTCACCCAGCCCCACGGCGGCGGCGGCCCGGGCTCGGGGCCGATCGCCGTGGCCGACCGCATCGACCCCTACCTGCCACGCCCGGTCATCACGCGCGCCGCCGACGGCAGCTTCGACCTCGACGACGAGCGGCCGAAGTCGATCGGCAAGCTGCGCGGCTTCCAGGGCAACTACGGCTGTTTCGTGCGCTCCTACGCCTACATCCGCTCGCTCGGCGCCGAAGGGCTCAAGGACGCCAGTGAGACGGCGGTCCTCAACGCCAACTACCTGGTCGCGCGGCTGCGCGCGCTCGGCGTGGCCGACAAGCTGCCGCTGGCCTTCGGCGAGCTGTGCATGCACGAGTTCGTGCTCTCGGGCGCCCCGATGAAGCGCGAACTGCAGATCCGCACGCTCGATTTGGCCAAGCGCCTGCTCGACCACGGCTTTCATCCGCCGACGGTCTACTTCCCGCTGCTCGTCGACGAGGCGCTGCTCATCGAGCCCACCGAGACCGAGACGCGCGAGACGCTCGACGCGTTCGCCGAGGCGCTGGCGGAGATCCTGCGCGAGGCCGCGGACGACCCGTCGGTGGCCCGCAACGCCCCCTACACGACGCCGGTGCGCCGCCTCGACGAGGCGGCCGCGGCCAAGCGTCCGGTCATCCGCCAGCCGCTGTAGGCGCGCGCTCGGACCGCGCTTCCCCGCCGTTCGTCCAGGCCGCTAAATATCGCGATTACAACGCGCCTTTCGGGGGCATAGGGTGGGCGTCGCGAGAGATCGCGGCCCGGCCATTTCGCCCCCCAGGCCGGCTTGAGAGCGGGAGCCCGCTCCGGCGCCTTCGAAACGCCATCGCCCCCCAGGCGCTCGAAGGTCCGGAGCGGGGCTCCCGCTTTTGCTGTCGGCGCTCGCCGTCGCGAGCGGTGAGGCGGTAATACGGTGTGGCCATGCGCATCTTCTCCGGCATCCAGCCCACCGGCCGCAAGCATCTGGGGAACTACATCGGGGCCATCCGCCAGTGGGTCGAGGACCAGGACCGCGGCGATCCGGCGATCTACTGCATCGTCGACCTCCACGCGATCAGCGTCGCCTACGACCCGGTGGAGCTGCGCGAGCGCACCTACGACACGACCGCGATCCTCATCGCGGCCGGCCTGGACCCCGATCGCTGCCTGCTCTTCCGCCAGAGCGACGTGCCCGAGCACACCGGGCTGACCTGGCTGCTGTCGTCGGTGACCGCCGTCGGCGAGCTCAACCGCATGCACCAGTTCCGCGACAAGTCCGCGGCCCAGCGCGAGCTGGTCTCCGGCGCGCTGCTCTTCTATCCGGTGCTGATGGCCGCCGACGTGCTCGTCTACCGCGCCCACGAAGTGCCGGTCGGCGAGGACCAGCGTGAGCACCTCGAGCTGATGCGCGACGTCGCGCGGCGCTTCAACGCACGCTTCGGCGACGACATCCTCGTCGTGCCCGAGCAGCGGATTCCCACGGTGGGCGCGCGGATCATGGACCTGCAGGTGCCGACGAACAAGATGTCGACGACCGGCGGCTCGCTGGAGGGCACCGTCCTCGTACTCGACGAGCCCGCGACGATCGAGAAGAAGATCAAGCGCGCGGTGACCGACTCGGGAACGGACATCGTGCGCGCCCCGGACAAGCCGGGCGTCACGAACCTCATCGACATCCTCGCCGTCGCGCGCGGCACGACGCCCGACGCCGTCGAGCAGGACATGCGCTCGGCCCGCGGATACGGGGACCTCAAGGCCGCTACGGCGCAGGCGGTCGTCGAGATGCTCGCGCCGCTGCGCGAGCGCTACGCCGACCTGCGCGCCGACGTGCCGCGCCTCGACGCGATCCTCGCCGAAGGCGCCGAGAAGGCGGCCGAGATGGCGACCGTGACGCTCAACGACGTGCGCGCGGTGATGGGCTACGGCCCGATACGGCCGTAGCCGGTGCGCCGGCTTTCGCTCGTCGTCGGCGCGATCGTCCTCGTCGACACGATGTTCTACGCGGCGATCACGCCGCTGTTGCCGCGGCTGGCCGACGATCTCGGCCTCGGCAAGAACGGCGCGGGCGTGCTCGCCGGCGCCTACGCCGCGGGCACGCTGCTGGGCTCGCTGCCCGCCGGGTGGCTGGCCGCGCGGGCCGGGGTCAAGGCGACCGTGCTCGCGGGGCTCGCGCTCATGTCGGCCAGCGGCCTCGTCTTCGCCTTCGGTGCGTCGATCGCGATCCTCGACAGCGCGCGCTTCCTTCAGGGCGTCGGCGGCGCGTGCTCGTGGGCGGGCGGCATGGCGTGGGTGGCCGCCGAGACGCCCCGCGAGCGGCGCGGCGAGGCGATCGGCGGCGTGCTGGGCGCCGCGATCTTCGGCGTCCAGCTCGGCCCGGTGCTCGGCGCGCTGGCCACCGCGATCGGGCGCGAGGCGGCCTTCTCGACCACCGTGCTCTTCGGCCTGGCGCTCGGCGCGTGGGCGTGGACCATGCCCTCGGCGCCGGGATCGCAGACGCTCAAGACCCCGGCGTCGGCGCTGCGCGAGCGCTCGATGCTGGCCGGGATGTGGCTGACCGCGCTGCCCGCCGCCGCCTTCGGCGTGATGGACGTGCTGGCGCCGCTGCGCCTGGCGGCGCTCGGCGCGACCAGCCTGGCCCTCGGCGCGACGTTCTTCGCCGCCGCGGGCACGGAGGCGATCATCTCGCCCGCCGCGGGCCGCGCCGCCGACCGCCGCGGCCCGCTGCCGGTGGTGCGGGTCGGCCTGGCCATCGGCGCGGTCGCGCTGATCGTGCTGCAGCTTCCCGACACGGCCTGGCTGCTGGCGATCGTCGTGGTCTTCGTCGCCGGCCTGCTGGGAGTCCTGTGGGTGCCGGCCGGGCTGCTCCTGACGGCGGGCGCCGAGCGCATCGGCCTCGAGCACGCCTACGCCTTCGCCTTCTTCAACCTCGGCTGGGCGGCCGGGTTCACCGTCGGGGCAGCCGGCGGCGGCGCCATCGCCGAGGCCAGCTCGGACCCGGTGCCCTACCTGCTGCTCGCCGCGGCCTACGCGGCGTCGCTGGCGGCGATCGGGTCGCGTCGACCGGCCGCCTCGCTACGGTTTCGCGCGTGAATGTGGCCGACCTGGAGCTCGACCTGGAGGTCTTCTCCGGGCCGTTCGACCTGCTGCTGACGCTCGTGCTGCGCGAGGAGGTCGATCTGCTTGAGGTCGAGCTGGCCGACATCGTGCTCGCGTACCTCGACTTCCTCGAGAGCCGCGACGAGCTCGACCTCGAGGTCGCCACCGAGTTCCTCGTGCTCATCGCGGCGCTGCTCGAGCTCAAGTCGCGGCTCATGCTCGCGCGCGAGGACGACGAGCTGCTCGATCTCGAGCCCGGCGAGGCGGCCGAGGAGCTGCTCGCGCGCATGCTCGAGGCTCGTCGCTACCGCCGCGCGGCCGAGCACCTGGCCGATCGCCTGGCCGACGAGGAGGGCCACCGCTTCCGCTCGGCGCCGCTGCCGCCGGCCCTGCGGCGCGTCACGTACTCCGATGCCGCCGCCGTCTACGACCCCGCTGCGCTCGGACAGGCCGTCGGCGAACTGCTGCGCATGCCCCCACTGCTGCGGCTCGACCACCTCACGGTCCCGCGGGTGACGGTCGCCGAGCGCCTCGCGCACCTGCGCGCTCTGCTGCGCGGCGGCGCCTGCTCGTTCGACGAGGCGGTCCGCGGCGCCGATCGCGTCACGGTCGCCGTCACGCTCTTCGCGCTGCTCGAGCTGTACAAGCAGGGCGAGGCGACGTGGCGCCAGGAGGTGCCTTTCGGCGATATCGCGATCGTCGCGCAGGCGCCCGCTCGGGAGGTCGCGCGATGAGTCCGCTCGCTCGCATCGTCGAGGCGCTGCTCTTCCTCTCCAGCGAGCCGGTGACCGCCGCCGACCTCGCCGACGCCGCGGAGTGCAGCGCCGGCGAGCTCGCGGAGGCGCTGGAAGAGCTGGGCGCCTCCTACGCGCCCGGCGAGCGCGGGCTCGTACTGCGACAGCTCGCCGGCGGCTACACGCTGGCCACCGCGCCCGAAACGGAAGCCGCGGCCCGTCGGCTGCTCGCGCGCCCGCGCACGCCGCCGCTGACCCCGGCGCAGGCCGAGACGCTCGCCATCGTCGCCTACCTGCAGCCCGTTTCTCGCCCCGAGATCACGCGCATCCGCGGCGTCAGCGCCGATTCGGCCACGGCCACGCTGCTCGAGCGCGGCATGATCGAGGAGGGCGGGCGCTCGCAGTTCGGCGCGGTGCTGTACCGCACGACGCCGCTGTTCCTCAAGCTCTTCGGCCTGGCGTCGCTCGAGGACCTCCCCGACCCCGCGCAGTGGGATCCGACGCCCGACGAGGAGGCCGATCTGCGCGATCGCCTGCTGCGAGCGGGCGAAGCCCGGGCGGCGTGACGCGCGATGCGTGCGCTCGCCGAAGATCTGGCCGAGCGCATGCGCGACGGCGACGGCCGCGCCGACATCTGGCGGGCCTTCGCCGATCGCGAGCTGTTCGCGCGGGCGGTCGCGGCGCTGGCGGTGCCGTTCCGCGGCGAGCGCTACACGAAGATCGCCGGCATCGAGGGGCGCGGGTTCGTCCTCGGCGGCGCGATGGCCGCGCAGACGGGAGCGGGCTTCGTCGCCATACGCAAGGCGGACGGCTGGCTGCCCGGCGAGGTGCTCGAGCGCGTCACCGAGCCCGACTGGCAGGGCCGCACGCACGCGCTGCGCCTGCAGCGCGAGGCCCTGATCCCCGAGGACCGCGTCGTGCTCGTCGACGACTGGTACGAGACCGGTTCCCAGGCGCTGGCCGCGCGCGAGCTGATCGAGGCGACGGGCGCCACGATGCTGGGCATGTCGATCGTCGTCGACGACCTCAGCGACCACGTGCGTGCGCGCCTCGGGCGCCTGCATGCGCTGCTACGCGCTGACGCGCTTTAGCCAGGGCCCCAGCAGCTCGGCGGTCTCGTCGGGGCGCTCGAGCGCGATGAGGTGTCCCGCGTTCTTGATGACCGCGCGCTCGGCGCCGTCGATGCTCGCGGCGTAGTGGTCGGCGATCTGCGCGAAGTCGGGCATCGGGTCCTTGCCGCCGGAGACGACGAGCGTCGGCACGGAGATGGCGCCGAGGTCCACCGGCAGCTCGCGCGGCTGCGCCTCTGCGCCCTTCTGAAGCTCGAAGGCGTCGCGCGTCATCTCGGCCACCAGGTCCCTGACCGCGGGGCGCGGCTTCCAGGTGCGCAGGCCGAGGGCCACGGCGCCTTCGATGTCGCGCGCCTCGATCAGCTTGTCCTCCCGCTCCCAGAAGGAACGAATCTCCGGCGACCACTCGTCGTCGGCGCGATCGAGGTTCGTGGAGGCCAGCAGCGCCAGCGCCTTGACGCGCTCGGGCGCCTTGGTCGCGAGCTGCAGGGCGACCCAGCCCCCGAACGAGGCGCCCACGAAGGTCGCCTGCTTGACGCGCAGATCGTCGAGCATGCCCAGCAGGTCGTCGGCGTGCGCGTACTCGCCCGGCGGCAGCGGCGTACCGCCGTGACCGCGCAGATCGGGCATGAGCAGGCGCATGCCGTCGAGGCGCTCGCCCAGCGGCCGCCACATACGCCCGTCGACGCCGCCGGCGTGCACGAAGACGACGCGCGGCGTCTTGCGGCTGCGCCAGAGCTTCATGCCTTCGCAGCCAGCTGCCCGCAGGCCGCTTCGATGTCGCGCCCGCGCGTCAGGCGGACGGTCGCGTTGACGCCGTGCTCCTCGAGCACCGCCTTGAAGGTGGCGATCGCATCGCGGCTTGAACCCTCGTACATGCCGGTCGGGTTGTAGGGGATGAGGTTGACCTTGAACATCCGCGGGTCGAGCACCTTTGCAAGCGCGACGGCCTGTTCGTAGCGGTCGTTGACGCCGCCGAGCATGACGTACTCCACGAAGACCATCCGGCGCTTGGCCTCGTAGAAGCGCCGGCACGCGGCGAGCACGTCGGCCAGCGGATAGCGCTCGTTGACCGGCATGATCTCCGAGCGCAGCGCCTCGTCGGCCGCGTGCAGCGACAGCGCCAAGCGGATCGGCATGGGCTGCGCGGCGAGGGCGTCGATGCCGGGGATCCAGCCGACGGTGGAGATCGCGGTGCGGCGGTTGGTGATGCCGATATCGGGCAGGCGCTCGCAGGCGGCCAGCACCGCGTCGAGGTTCATCATCGGCTCGCCCATGCCCATGAAGACGGCGTGGTCGACGTCCTCCATGCGGCGGAAGTGCAGGGCCTGGTCGAGGATCTCCGAGGCGGTGAGGTTGCGGCCGAACTTCATCTGGCCGGTGGCGCAGAACGTGCACGTCAGCGGGCAGCCCGACTGCGAGGACAGGCACAGCGAGCGGCGGTCGTCGCGGTAGCGCATGAGCACCGCCTCGACAGGGCGGCCGTCGTGGGTGCGGAACAGCGCCTTGACCGTCCCGTCCCGGGCGTGGGCCTCGTGCTCGAGCGTCAGCGACGAGAAGGGAACCTCGTCGGCCAGCCGCGCGCGCAGGCGCAGCGGCAGGTCGGTCATCGCGTCGTAGCCGGACGCACCGCGTGCCGCCCAGGCCCACACCTGGCCGGCGCGAAAGCGCGGCTCGCCCGCCGCGCCGAGACGCTCCGAGAGAAGCTCGAGGTCCATCGCGGACACGGTAGCGCCGCTCTGTGTGCCCAGGCTCACTGGAAGCGACCGCGCGCAGGCGCGTCTGCCATCCCATGCGCATCCTCATGACGACGAAGTCCGGGGCCGGCCATTTCGGCCCGCTGATCCCGTTCGCCCACGCCTTCCGCCATGCCGGCGCGGACGTCCTCATCGCCGCTCCACGCGGGGCCGCCGCCATGGTCCGCTCCGAGGGGCTGTCGCTGTGGGCCTTCGACGACCCGCCGGACGGCGAGCGCGACGCGATCTTCGCCGAGGTGCGCGATGCGAAGCAGCCGCCGGCCGCGCGCGTGGTCGGCGACGTCTTCGCGCGCATCGACGCGCGCGCCGCGTATCCGGGCCTCTTCACGGCCTGCCAGGTGTGGCGGCCCGATGTCGTCATCAGCGAGATCACCGAGTTCGCCGGGCCGCTGGCCGCCGAGGCGATGGGCGTGCCGTCGATCGCCATCGGCATCTCCCAGCAGGGCAAGCTCGACCAGGTCGCCTCCGACTTCGTCGGCGCGATCGACGACCTGCGCGCCCACTTCGGGCTGGCGCGCGATCCGGCCGGCCAGCGTTTCCGCGGCCGGCCCATGCTGACGCTCATGCCGGCCGCGCTCGAAGACCCGCTCACGCCGCCGTCGCTCCCGCCACTGCGCTTCCGCGAGGGCGCGGACACCCGCGTCGGTCGCCGGACCCCGCGCTGGGCGACCGGCGACGAGCCGCCGCTGGTCTACGTGACCTTCGGCTCGATGACGCCGCTGAGTGACCGCTACCCCGGGGTGTATCGCGAGACGATCGACGCGCTCGCCGGCCTGCCGATCCGCGTGCTCGTGACGGTGGGGCGCGATGCCGACCCGGCGCGGCTGGAGCCCGTCCCGGCCAACGTCCACCTCGGGCGCTGGGTCCCGCAGAACGAGGTCATGCCGCATGCGGCGGCGATGATCTGCCACGGCGGGTCGGGCACGGTGACGATGGGTCTCGCGGCCGGGATCCCGATGGTCGTGGTGCCGTTGTTCGCCGACCAGCCGTGGAACGCCGAGCGCGTCGCCGCGCTGGGTGCGGGGATCGCGGTCCAGGGCGGGATGGACAGCGCGGCCGCGGTGGGCGAGGCCGTGCGCCGCGTGCTGCGCGAGCCGTCGTATCGCGAGGCGGCAGAGGGTGTCGCCGCCGAGATGCGCGCCCTGCCGCCCGTCGATGCGGCCATCCACGTCGTGCGCGACCTGATCGCGGCCATCGAGCGCCGCGCCGCCTGAGCGCCGCTGTAGCGTCACGGGCGCAATGCGCCTCGCCAAGCACCTCGCCCATGCGGGCGTCGCGTCGCGGCGGGCGGCCGAGGCGCTCGTCGCCGAAGGGCGGGTGACCGTCGGCGGCGAGGTCGTGCGCGATCCCGCGCGCGACGTCACCGGCGACGAGGCGATCGCGGTCGACGGGGAGGCGGTGCGCGCGCCCGGCGCGCGGGTCGTCTACGCGCTGCACAAGCCGGCCGGCGTCGTCTCGACGGCGCGCGACACGCATGGCCGGCGCACCGTCGTGGACCTCGTGCCCGGCGGCCGGCGGCTGTACCCGGTCGGGCGGCTGGACGCCGACACCACCGGCCTCATCCTGCTCACCGACGACGGCGACCTCGCCCACGCGCTGACCCACCCGCGCTTCGAGGTGCCCCGGACCTACCGCGCGCGCGTCGAGGGCCGCCCCGGCGACCGGGCGCTGCGGGCCCTGCGCGAGGGCGTCGAGCTCGAGGACGGGCGCACCGCGCCCGCCCGCGTGCGGCTGGTCGGCCCGCACGAGCTCGAGCTGACGATCCACGAGGGACGCAAGCATCAGGTCAGACGCATGTGCGAGGCGGTCGGCCATCGCGTCATCGCCCTGCGGCGCATCGCCTTCGGGCCGCTGCGGCTGGGCGAGCTGGCGCCGGGGAAGCATCGGCGCCTGAGTGCGCCGGAGGTGAAGCGGTTGCGGGCGGCGGCCGCTCAGCCGCGCGCGGGGGGCGCCCAGCGGGCCGCGGCCGCTCAGCCGCGCGGCGCCGCTCAGCGGCGCTCGTAGCGGCCCACGAGCAGGCCGCTGCCGCCCGCGCTCGCGGCCACCGCCTTGGCGACGGCGTCGGGCTTGGCGCCCGCCCTCAGCCCGCTCTCGCGCTTGAGCCAGTAGAGGCGGAACTCGTAGCGGTGGTTGCCGCTGGGCGGGCACGGCGGCGTCCAGCCGGCCTTTCCCGCCGAGTTCTCGCCCTCGCGCGCGCCGTGCGGCAGGCCCGTGGAGCCCAGCGCGCGCGTGTCGGCCGGCAGCGCGTATGCCGTCCAGTGCACGAAGCCCCCCGCGTCGGGATCGACGACGATGAGCGCCAACTCGGCCGCCCCGCCGGGTACGCCGCCGAAGCGCAGGGCCGGCCGCGCCTTGGCGCCGTCGCACGAGAAGCGCGTCGGAATGGCGCCGCCTGGCGGGAAGTCCGGGCTCGTGATGGCCAGCGAGCGCGGCGCCTTCGGCGGCGCCGACCCGAGCTTGTCGCCGCCCCCGCAGCCGGCGAGGCAGACGACCGCTGCGACAGCGAGGCGGCGCATGACTGGCATGATGGCGCGCCGATGCGCCTCTTCGCCCTGCGCGGCGCCACGACGGTGGACGCCAACGAACCGGCCGCGATCCTCGGTGCCACCGAGGAGCTCATGCGCGCGATCATCGAGCGCAACGCCATCGGCCCGGCCGACGTCGTCAGCTGCATCTTCACGATGACCGACGACCTCGACGCTGAGTTCCCGGCCGTCGCCGCCCGCGGCCTGGGCTTCGAGCGCGTGCCGCTGCTGTGTGCGCGCGAGGTGCCCGTCCCCGGCGCCCTCGGGCGCGTGATCCGCGTGCTGATCCACTACTACGCCGACGAGGCTCACCGCGCCACGCACGTCTACCTGGGCGAGGCGCGGACGCTGCGGGCCGACCTCGAGTCGGCACAATAGGCCGATGGCCCTGGAGTTCTCCGAGCGCGTCCGGCGCATCCCCGTCTATCCCGCGGCCGGTGCCTACGCGCTGCCCGAGGACGTCGCGCTGCTGGCGTCCAACGAGTCGCCGTACCCGCCCTTCCCCGCGGTGGTCGATGCCGTCTCGCGTGTGCTCGGCGGGCTCAATCGCTATCCCGATCCGACCAACGCGGAGCTGCGCCGCGCGCTGAGCGACCGCTACGGCGTGCCGGCGTCGCGGATCGCGATCGGCAACGGCTCGTGCGACGTCCTCCTCGCGGCCGGCGAGGCGCTGCTCGAGCCCGGCGCCGAGATCGTCTATGCGTGGCCGTCGTTCAGCGTCTACCCGCACCTCGCGGCGGCGTCGGGCGCCACGGCGATCACGGTGCCGCTCAACGAGCGCGACGAGCACGACCTCGAAGCGCTGCTCGAGCAGATCACCGTCGCGACGCGGCTGGCCATCGTCTGCAACCCGAACAACCCGACCTCGACCGCCGTGCCGGCCGACGCGATCGCCGCGTTCGTCGAGCGCGTCCCGCGCCACGTCTGCGTGATCGTCGACGAGGCCTACTGCGAGTTCAACACGATCGACGACCCCGACACCACACTCGACCTGCTCAAGCGCCACTCCAACGTGGTGCTCCTGCGCACGTTCTCGAAGGTCTACGGCCTGTGCGGTCTGCGCGTCGGCTTCGGGCTGTGCGGCTCGGAGGAGTTCGTCACCGCCGTCAACCAGGTGCGCCAGCCGTTCTTCTGCAACGCCGCGGCGCAGGCGGCGGCGATCGAGGCGCTGCGCCATCAGGACGCGGTCAACGCGCGCGTCGAGCGCACGATCGTGGCACGGCTGGAGATCGAGGACGGCCTGCGCGAGCTGGGCATCGAGCCCGCCGAGTCGCAGGCCAACTTCTGCTGGTTCGATCTGCCCGTGGCCGACGGCGACGATCCCGCCGAGGTCGAGGCGCACGTCGTGCGCGGCCTCGGCGAGCGCGGCGTGCTCGTGCGCGCGGGCAACGCGCTGGGCCGCGCCGGCGCCCTGCGCGTCACCTACGGCACCCCCGAGCAGAACGCGCGCTTCCTCAGCGAGCTCGGCGCGCTGCTGTAGGGCTGCCGAGCCGCGCAACCGGGAATCACATCGACGTGACCGACGATGATGAGCAGGGCCCTCCCGGCTTCGACTGGGCCTCGGCTGCGGTCGACGACGGCGAGCTCACCGTCCCGGTGCTCGGGACGCCGCCGCGGGGCTGGGTGACCGCCCTTCAGCACGTGATCGACCGCCTGCAGCGCACGGGCCACGGCGTGGCCAAGGTCAAGGTGACCAAGAAGCAGGTGACCGTCGGCGAGGTCAGCCCCGGCGGCGAATCCGAGGTGCACCACTTCCTCGAAAGCGCGCTGCTGCAGGTCAACGCCGACCTGAGCGCCGCCGAGGAAGCGGAGTCCGAGGGCGAGCGGTCGGAGAGCGACCAGCAGATGACCGACGCCTTCCGGTCGTTTGGCGACTAGCCACGCGCGGTCGCGTCTGCCACAATGCCGCCTCCGCATGGGCCCCGAGCTCGACAGCGCCACTCTTCGCAACAGCGCCGCGCTGTCCGGCTACGCCTACGCCTATCGCTACGCCTGGCGATTTAGCTAGGCGCTCGGCTCGCCCGCCTCCGCGCGGGTGCCGCATACCCGGTCACCAAGTGGCCGAGCGCCGATCTCAGGGGCGTCATCGCCCCGCGCAGGACCTCACTCGTATCGTTCCAGGAGCAGCAGAAAGGCCTCGACCATGATGATCGTGATGAAGCAGACGGCGACGGAGGACGAGATCCGCGCCGTTATCGGGCGGATCGAATCGGTGGGCGCGCGCGCCCACCCCAGCCGCGGCGAAGAGGTGACCGTCATCGGCGCCATCGGCGACCGCGAGCACATCGCCCGCCTCGAGCTCGAGGGCACGCCCGGCGTCGACCGGATCGTTCCCATCCTCAAGCCCTACAAGCTCGCGAGCGCGCAGATCAAACGCGGCGGCCGAACGGTGCTCGACATCGGCGGGCGCAAGATCGGCGGTGAGCACTTCGCGCTCATCGCGGGACCGTGCACGGTCGAGTCGCGCGACCAGACGCTGACGACCGCCCACGCCGTCTCCAACGCAGGCGCCACGATGTTCCGCGGCGGCGCCTACAAGCCGCGCACGAGCCCGTACGCCTTCCAGGGCCTCGGCCAGGAGGGGCTGCGGCTGCTCGCCGAGGCCAAGGCCGAGACCGGTCTGCCGGTGGTGACCGAGCTGATGGACACGCGCGACCTCGACGCCGTGCTCGAGGTGGCCGACGTCATCCAGATCGGCGCCCGCAACATGCAGAACTACCCGCTGCTGGCCGAGATCGGCCGCTCCGGCTGCCCCGCCCTGATCAAGCGCGGCCTGTCGAACACGCTCGAGGAGCTGCTCATGGCCGCCGAGTACATCCTCAAGGAGGGCAACGAGGCGGTCATGCTCTGCGAGCGCGGGATCCGCACCTTCGAGACCGCCTACCGCTTCACCCTCGACCTCACCGCGGTGCCGGTGCTCAAGGAGCTCAGCCACCTGCCCGTCATCGTCGATCCCAGCCATGCGGCCGGCCGGCGCGATCTCGTCGAGCCGCTCAGCCTGGCCGCCGCGGCGGTCGGCGCCGACGGCATCATCGTCGAGGTCCATCCGGAACCCGAGCAGGCGATCTGCGACGGCCCGCAGGCGCTGCGCACCGACGACTTCGCCGCCTACGCCGCCCGCGTGCAGGCGGCGGCCGCGGTGGCGGGCAAGGCCGCCTTCGCCGGGGTTTGATCGTCGCCGTCGTCGGAGTCGGGCTCATCGGAGGCTCGATCGGCCTCGCTGCCCGCGAGCGCCTCGGCGCGAGCGTGCGCGGGTTCGATCCGCGCGCCGACGAAGCGCTGGCGCGCGGCGCGATCCAGAGCGCCCACCGCGACCTCGGCGATGCGCTCGACGGCGCCGACGCCGTCTTCGTCGCCGTGCCCGTCGACCGGCTCGCCGACAGCGTGCGCTCCGTGCTGGCCGAGGCCCCGCAGAGCTCCGTGGTCACCGACGTCGGCTCGACCAAGCGGACCGTCATCGACGCCGCGGCCGATCCGCGCTTTGTCGGCGGCCATCCGTTGGCGGGCTCGGAGGCGTCGGGCGTCGAGCACGCCCGCGCAGACCTCTTCGACGGCGCCACCTGGTACCTGACGCCGACCGCGACCACGCAGGGCACGCTGCTCGAGCGTCTGCATCGTCTGCTCACCGGTCTGGGCGCCCAGCCGGCGGTCATCGAGGCCGATGTCCACGACCGCGTGATGGCCGCTGTCAGCCATCTCCCGCACGTGCTGGCCAACGTGCTCGTCGCCGGCGCGATCGACGCGCTGGGCACCGAGCGCCCGCCCGCGACCGGCCCGAGCTTCCGCGACGCCACGCGCGTCGCCGGCGCCAACCCGGAGCTGTGGGGCGCCATCTACCACGCCAACCGCGATGCGCTCGCCGAGGCGGTGGACGCCGCGATCGCGCAGCTGCAGCGCGTGCGCGCCGAGATCGGCGACGGCGCCGACCTCACCGCGTGGCAGAGCGAGGCGGCCGACCGGCGCCGGGCGCTGCTCGAGGCCGGCCTCGGGCCTGGCGCCCTGCACGAGCTGCGCGTCGCCGTGCCCAACCGCCCGGGGGTGATCGCCGAGATCGCGCTGACGCTCGGCCGCGCCGGCATCAACATCTCCGACATGGCGCTCAGCCCGTCGCCCGACAACAGCCAGGGCGAGATCGCGCTGTGGGTGCCCGCCGGGCGGGCGGCCGAAGCGGGGGCGCTCGTGGCCGAGCTGGGCTTCGCGGTGATCGCTTGACCGACATCCACGTCGCACCTGCCGAGCGCCTGCGCGGCGAGCTGCGCCCGCCGACCGACAAGTCGATCTCGCACCGCGCCGCCATCCTCGGCGCGATGGCCGCCGAGCCGGCGCGCATCCGCGGCTACCTGGACGCCGCCGACACGAACTCCACCCTGCGCGCGGTGCAGCGCCTCGGGGCGCTGGTGCAGGTTGGCGCCGACGAGGTGCTCGTGCGCGGCACCGGCCTGCGCGAGGCGGCGGTCCCCGACGGCCCGATCGACGTCGGCAACGCGGGCACGCTCATGCGCCTGCTTCCCGGCTGGCTGGCCGCGCAGGAGGGTCGCTCGTTCACGCTCGACGGCGACCCCTCGATCCGCCGGCGCCCCGTCGACCGCATCGCCGAGCCGCTGCGCCTCATGGGCGCCGACGTCAGCGCGACCGACGGCCGGCTGCCGCCGTTCACGATCACCGGCGCGGCGCTGCGCTCGATCCATTACGAGCTGCCCGTCGCCAGCGCCCAGGTCAAGTCGTGCGTGCTGCTGGCCGCGCTGGCCGCCGACGGCGCGACGACGGTGTCGGAGCCGGCGCCCAGCCGCGACCACACCGAGCGCATGCTCGCGAGCGCCGGTGTGACCGTGCACCGCAACGGCCGCCACGTGACGGTGGCGAACGCCGACGAGCTGACCTTCGAGGAGATCGTCGTGCCCGGCGACGCTTCGAGCGCCGCGTTCGCCATCGCGGCCGGCGTGCTCGTGCCGGGCTCGCGGCTGGTGCTGCATGGCGTCGGGGTGAACTGGACGCGCTGCGGCTTCGTACGGATCGTCGAGCGCATGGGCGGCATCGTGATCGGCGACCTCGAGGACGAGCCGGGCGACGAGGTCCTCACCGCCGAGCCGGTCTCGGACCTCGACGTCACCGCCGGCCCGCTCGTCGGCACCGTGGTCGAGCCCGAGGAGGTGCCGCTGGCCATCGACGAGCTGCCGCTCGTGGCGCTGCTGGGCTGCTTCGCGGAGGGCGAGACGGTCGTGCGCGGGGCGCAGGAGCTGCGCCTCAAGGAGTCAGACCGCATCGCCACGGTCGTGGCCGGCCTGCGCGGGCTGGGCGCTTCGATCGAGGCCACCGAGGACGGCTTCGCGGTGACGGGCAGCGGCGGGCTGCGCGGCGGGCGGATCGCCTCGCACGGCGACCATCGGCTGGCCATGCTGGGAGCGGTGGCCGGTCTTGCCTCGCGCGAGGGGGTGGAGGTGGTCGGCATGGACGCCGCGGACGTCTCCTATCCTGGATTCATGGCCGACGTGGCTAGGCTGATGTAGGAACCGATGCCCGAGTCCTCGCCCGCCTCCTCGACCAACGCCCCCGAGCGTCCGTCGCGCGACGACAAGCCGCCGTCGTGGCGCGTGGAGCCGGCGCCGGACGGCCGCGGTGCCCCGCCGGAGAAGCGCCCGCCGATCATGCCGCGCCAGCGGCGCGGCACCTTCATCGCCGTCCTGCTCGCGCTGCTGGCGGTCAACCTCGTCCTCGCGCTGGTCACCAGCAAGCCGACCGAGCGCACCCGCGTGCCGTACCAGCCGTTCTTCCTGGACCAGGTGCGCGCCGGCAACGTGCAGGAGATCTCCTCGCAGGAGCAGACGATCGAGGGCGAGCTCAAGAAGGAGGCCAAGTACACGCCCCCGGGCGGCGAGACCGAGACCGTCGACAAGTTCAAGACGCAGGTCCCGGCCTTCATCGACACCGCCGATCTGACCAAGACGCTCGACGATCAGGACGTCGTCATCAACGCATCGGCGCCCGACAGCGGCCGCTCGGCCTTCTGGACGCTGATCCTCGGCTTCGGCCCGACGATCCTGCTCGTCGGCCTGTTCGTCTACTTCGCGCGGCGGATGTCGGCCGGGGGCGCGCTGGGCGGCTTCGGGCGCTCGCAGGCGCGGCGCGTGCAGCCCGACACGCAGTCGCGCGTGACCTTCGACGACGTCGCCGGCATCGACGAGGCCGAGCACGAGCTCGTCGAGATCGTCGACTTCCTCAAGAACCCCAAACGCTACGAACGGCTGGGCGCCCGCATCCCGCGCGGCGTGCTGCTGTTCGGGCCGCCGGGCACCGGCAAGACGCTGCTGGCGCGCGCCGTCGCCGGCGAGGCCCACGCCGCCTTCTTCTCGATCTCGGCCTCGGAGTTCGTCGAGGCGATCGTCGGCGTCGGCGCCTCGCGTGTGCGCGACCTGTTCCGGCAGGCCAAGGAGGCCGCGCCGTCGATCATCTTCATCGACGAGCTCGACGCCATCGGCCGCCAGCGCTCGGGCAGCGGCGGTTTCAGCGGCGGCCACGACGAGCGCGAGCAGACGCTCAACCAGATCCTCACCGAGATGGACGGCTTCGAGCCGGGCACCAACGTGATCGTCCTGGGCGCCACCAACCGCCCGGAGATCCTCGATCCCGCGCTGCTGCGCCCTGGGCGCTTCGACCGCCGCATCGCCGTGCAGTCGCCCGACAAGAACGGCCGCGCGGAGATCCTCAAGATCCACACGCGCTCCGTGCCGCTGGCCGAATCGGTCGACCTCGAGGCGATCGCCGCCTCGACGCCCGGCATGTCGGGCGCCGACCTGGCGCTGCTGGTCAACGAGGCCGCGCTCTTCGCCGCGCGCCGCGACCACGAGCGCGTCGAGCTCAGCGACTTCACCGACGCGATCGAGAAGATCATCCTCGGCACCGAGCGCCAGGTCGTGATGAGCCACGCCGACCGCGAGCGCACCGCCTACCACGAGTCCGGCCACGCGCTCGTCGGCATGCTCACCCCGGGCGCCGATCCCGTGCGCAAGATCTCGATCATCCCCCGCGGCCAGGCGCTCGGCGTCACGCTCTCCACGCCCGAGGCCGACCGGTACGGCTACGAGCGCGACGAGCTGCTGGGCAAGATCAAGGTCGCCCTCGGGGGCCGCGCCGCCGAGAAGGTGATCTACGGCGAGACGACGACCGGCGCGGAGTCCGACATCCAGCAGCTCACCCAGATCGCGCGCGGCATGGTCGGGCGTTGGGGCATGAGCGAGGCCATCGGCCCGATCGCCGTGGCCGACGGGCGCGCCGACGGCCTGCTGCTGCCCGGCCAGGCGCCGACCTCCGAGGCCACCCAGCGCCTGGTCGACGAGGAGGTCCGCCGGATCGTCGACGAGGCCGAGCACGAGACGGTGCTGCTGCTCGAGCGCGAGCGCCCACGCTTGGAGGCGCTGGCCCGCGCGCTGCTGGCCCGCGAGACGCTCGACCAGGCCGACGCCTACCAGATCGCGGGCGTCTCGCTGCCGGCGCCCGAAGAAGAGCCCGCGCCGGCGTAGTCGCCCAGGAGCGGGTGAAGCTCCTCGTCGCGGCGCAGATTCGCGGCGAAGTACAGGACGACGCAGACGACCATCGGCAGCACGCCGGCGAGCACCAGCGTGGTGTCGACGCCGATGCCCTTCGAAACCGGGCCGGTCAGCGCGAACGACAGCGGAGTCAGCCCGATCGAGACGAACCAGTCGAGCGAGTGCACGCGACCGCGCAGGTCCTGCGGGACGCGCGAGGACATCAGCGTGCCCCACACGACCATGCCGGCGGTCTCCAGCGCGCCGAAGATGACCGAGAAGGCCATGAACTGCCACAGGGCGGTGCCGAAGGCCCAGCCGATGAAGGCGACGGTCGAGAACGTCCACATGCCGTAGGCGAAGGTCAGGTAGCGGCGCGGGGGCCCGCGCTGGCTGACGATCAGCGACATCAGGATCGCGCCGGCGCCGCCGGCGGCGAGCACGGCGCCGTAGCCGCCGGCGCCGGCGTCGAGGTCGTTGCGGATGACATACGGCAGCAGGACCTCGAGCGGGCCGAGGAACAGGAGCATGCTCAGCGAGGCGGCGATCAGCGTCGCCCACAGCCACGGCTGCGAGCGCACGAAGGCCAGCCCCTCGCGCAGGGCGCCCCGCTCGGGGTCCTCGGTGGTGGGCGCCGGCAGCGAGCGCACGCGCAGCGCCCAGATGCAGGCGGCGCTGATCCCGAAGGTGGCGGCGTCGACCAGGAACGCGCTCCCCACGCCGATGGCCGCAACGACGAAGCCGCCGATCGCCGGCCCCAGCATCTTTTCGCCCGCCTGGCGCACGAGCTGATCGAGCGAGTTGGCCTCGACGAGCTGCTGTGTGGGGACGATGTCGGGGATCAGCGCGCCGAAGGCCGGCCCGAAGAAGGCCTCGCCGGCGCCGTAGAGGACGGCGAGGACCACGAGGTGCCAGATCTCGAGCACGCCGGCCAGCGACAGCACGCCGGTCAGCGCGACGACGAGCGCGCGGCCGACGTCGGCGGCGATGAGCACGCGGCGGCGCTCGACGCGGTCGCTGACGATCCCGCCGGTGAGCAGGAACGCGGTCATGCCGCCCGTCCACGCCAGGCCCACCACGGAGAGCGCGACCGGGTCGTTGTGGATGTCGTAGACCTGCCAGGCCTCGGCCACGATGAAGATGCCGTCGCCGAGCAGGGACACGGTCATGCCCGTCCACAGCAGCGCGAAGTCGCGCTCGCGCAGCGGTTGCAGCAGCTTCACGTGTCCTATCGTCTCAGCCGCCATGCTCGTCGCCATCGACGGCCCCGCGGGTGCCGGCAAGTCCACCGTCGCCCGCGCCGTCGCGCGGGCCCTGCGCTTCACCTACCTCGACTCCGGGGCCATGTACCGCTGCGTCGCGCTGGCCTGGCCGCGCGACCCGAACAGCCTCGACATCCGCTTCGAGGACGGGCGCGTGCTGCTCGACGGCGAGGACGTCAGCGAGGCGATCCGCACCCCGGAGATCGCCCAGCAGGCCTCCCAACGTGCGACCGACCCCGCCGTGCGGGCGGCGATGCTCGACAAGCAGCGCGCGCTCATCACGGTCGGCGACTGGGTCGCCGAGGGCCGTGACATCGGCACCGTGGTGGCACCCGACGCCGACCTGAAGGTGTGGCTGACCGCCGACGAGGCCGAGCGCGCGCGCCGCCGCGGCCTGCCGGTGCCGGAGATCCGCGAGCGCGACGCGCGCGACGCCGGCCGCGAGCACTCGCCGATGGTCGCCGCCGGCGACGCGATCGAGGTCGACAGCACCGCGATGACCATCGACGAGGTCGTCGAGCGCATCGTCGGGCTGGTGGGGGAGAGGACGCGATGAAGGTCGCGATCGTCGGCTACCCCAACGTGGGCAAGTCCTCGCTCGTCAACCGCCTGACCGGGTCGCGCGAAGCGGTCGTGCACGAGCGCTCCGGGATCACCCGCGACCGCAAGGAGATCGCCTGCGAGTGGAACGGCCGGCGCTTCGAGCTCATCGACACCGGAGGCATGGACTTCCTCGACGCCGACCCGATCGCCGGCTCGATCCGCGAGCAGGCGCAGGCGGCGCTCAACGACGCGGTCGCCGCCGTGCTCGTCGTCGACGCGCGCGCGGGCCGGCGGCCCGGCGACGAGGAGCTGGCCGACCTGCTGCGCCGCTGGGACCGCCCGGTCCTCGTCGCGGCCAACAAGGTCGACACCGTCGGCGACCTGTCGCTGGCCGCCGACTTCCACTCCCTCGGCCTCGGCGAGCCGCTGCCGGTGTCGGCCGCGCAGGGGCTCGGCACCGGCGATCTCCTGGACCGCATCACCGAGGCGCTGCCCGAGGAGGGCGATCTCCCGGAGGAGGACGACGACACGGTGCGCCTGGCCATCGTCGGGCGCCCGAACGTCGGCAAGTCGACGCTGGTCAACCGGCTGATCGGCGACGAGCGCGTGATCGTCTCGGAGGTGGCGGGCACGACGCGCGACGCGATCGACCTGCCGCTCGAGATCGACGGGCGCAGGCTCGTGATCGTCGACACGGCCGGGCTGCGACGCCAGGCGAAGGTCCAGGACTCGGTCGAGTACTACACGGCGCTGCGCTCGCAGCGCGCGGTCGAGCGCGGCGACGTCGCGCTGGTGGTCTGCGACGCGCACGACGGCATCACCAGTCAGGACCTGCGCATCGCCGAGCTGGCCATGCGCGAGGGCTGCGCGACCGCGCTCGTGCTCAACAAGTGGGACGTCGCCGCCCTCGACGAGTCAGACCTCGACCACGAGCGCGCGCGGGTGGCGCAGAAGCTGCGCCTGCGGCCCAAGGTGATCACCGCCAGCGCCAAGACCGGCCGCAACGTCCAGCGCCTGCTCAACGAGGCGATCGTGCTCGGCGACCGCATGCACAACCGCATCCCCACGCCGCAGCTCAACCGCTTCCTCGCCGAGATCGTCCAGGAGCGCCAGCCCCCGGCCAAGCAGGGCCACCGGCTCAAGCTGCTGTACATGACGCAGTTTCAGACCTCGCCGCCGCGCTTCTCGGTGCAGGTCAACTCGCGCAACCGCGTGACGCGCGACTACGCCTACTTCCTGGAGAACCGCCTGCGCGCGCGTTTCGGCATGGACGGCGTGCCGGTGATCATCGACTTCCATGAACGAAAGTCGCGTCGCAGCGAGCGTTGAGGACCCAGCCGCTACCCTGAGCGGCCACATGAGCCCGCTTTCAGACAACGAGTACCTGTTCACGTCGGAGTCGGTGACCGAGGGTCACCCCGACAAGAT
>DATBKW010000255.1:0-21541 GCA_036555665.1 Solirubrobacteraceae bacterium
CAGCTCTCGAGCCAGCAGATCGGGCTGTCGGGCGAGCCGCCGTCGGCGGGTGACGAGCTCGTGCCGCGGCAGGCGCCGGCGCGGACGCCCGTGAAGCCGCACGAGAGCTCGGAAGGCGACGATCGCGCACACGGCGACGACTGAACGGTATGCCAGGCTGGGCGCATGGCCGACAGGCTGTTCGACTGCGCGCCGTTCCGGCTCACCGCTGACGCGTGCTGCTGAGCGCGTGCCTCGGAGTGCCCGTCGTCCGCGGCGGGCTGCAGATCGGAGAGCTCGCCGACGTCGGCGCGGCGCCTGCGGGACCGGCGCCGTTGGTCACCGGGATCGTCGTCCGCACGCATGGGCGACCGCTCGCGTGGGCGGCCTGGTCCGACGTGGAGCGAATGGAGCCCCACGGTGTCTCCCTGGCCTCCGACGCCGAGCTGCGGCCGATGCCAGTGGCGATCCTCCTCGCGCGCGACGTCCTCGACGCGCAACTCGTCGACGTGGCGGGACGCCGCGTCGTGCGCGTCGGCGACCTCGATCTGGATGTGACCCGCCGCCGCGCGACCGTCGAACGTGTCGAGGTGGGGCTCGACAGCGTGCTGCGGCGCCTCGGCCTTCGGCGCCTCGCCCGCCATGCACCGCGCCGCACCATTGCGTGGCGCGACGTGCACCTGCCCGTGCACCCCGGCGCGGCGCTGACGATCGATTCGGCCGCGCCCGCCCTCGCGCGGCTCAGCATCGACGAGCGCGCGCGGCTCGCCGCGCGCCTGCCGCCACGCGCGACGCGCATACCGCGACATCTCGTCCCGCACCGCTTCCCCACCCACGTGCTGCGCCGCCGACGTGCGACGCGCTAGCGCCCCGCTCGCCCTGCTCGCGGTCCTCGGTCCGGGCCTCCTCGCGGGCCTGTCGGACGACGATCCCGCGGGCGTCACGACCTACTCGATCCTCGGCGCCGACTATGGCTACCGCTTGCTGTGGGTGCTGCTGCTCTCGACGGTGGCGCTGATCCTTTTCCACGAGCTCGGTGCGCGGATGGGAATCGTCACCGGCCAGGGACTCGCAGGCCTCATCCGCCAGCGCTACGGCGTGCGCACGGCCGCGGGAGGGCTGCTCGCGCTGGTCATGGCGAACGTCGGCACGATGTGCGCCGAGCTCGCCGGTGTCGCGGCTGCGCTGGAACTCGCCGGCGTCACCCGCTACCTGAGCGTTCCGCTTGCGGCACTCGGGGTGTCGCTGCTCGTCCTGCGCGGCAGTTTCAAGCGCGTCGAGCACGTGCTGCTCGCGCTCAGCGCCGTCTTCGTCGCTTACATCGTCTCCGGCCTGCTCGCGCACCCCGACTGGGGTGCCGCGGCGCACGGGCTGTTCGTGCCGTCGCTGCCAGGAAGCCGCGAGGCGCTGCTGGCCGCGACCGCCACAGTGGGGACCACGCTCGCCCCCTGGGGCCTCGCCTTCATCCAGTCCTACGCGATCGACAAGCGCCTCACGCCCGCGGACCTGCGGCTGGAGCGTGTCGATGTCGCCGTCGGTGCGGTCCTGACCGGTGTCATCGGGCTGTTCATCATCGTCGCCTGCGCCGAGACGCTGCACGCCGAAGGCCGCTCGATCGACGACGCACGCGACGCCGCCACCGCACTGGCGCCCCTGGCCGGCAGCCTTGCGTCAACGCTCTTCGGCGCGGGCCTCCTCGGAGCGGCGCTGCTTGCGGCCGCCGTGCTGCCGCTGTCGACCGCTTACTCGGTGAGCGAGGCGTTCGGCTACGAGGCGGGCCTTGACGACTCGTTCGCGCAGGCGCGGATCTTCTACTTGACGTTCGTGGCCGTCGTCGTGGTGGCCGTCGCGGTCGTGCTCGTACCGGGCGCCCCGCTGATCCCGATCCTGTTCCTCAGCCAGGCGCTCAACGCGATCCTGCTGCTGCCATTGCTCGTGCTGTCGTACGGGATCGCCACAGATCGCGTCCTGATGGGCGACCATGCGCTGTCGGGACCCGGGCGGGTGGCGACGCTGGCGGTCATCGCGCTCGTCGCGGTGTGCCTGGCCGCCCTCGCCGCCCTCTCGATTGCCTGATAGCCGCGGAGCGCGTTCACGCTTCCGCTCATGACGCGGCGGCGGCGGCGTCGCTCGGGTCCTCAGCGCGCGCTGCGCCACAGCGCGGCAGGACGAGCAGCGGACAGGCCGCCTCGTGCACCAGGCGCGTCGAGGTGCTGCCCAGCAGCAGCCGCCCGATCGCGCCGTGGGAGCGCGAGCCCACGACGAGCAGGTCGAGCTGGCGGCTCCGGCGGGCCAGCTCGTGGGCCGGGCTGCCGACGATTACCTCGGCATCGCCTTCGGCTTCGAGCTCGACGCGCGCGCTCTCCAGCTCGTACCTGCCGCGGTCGCGAAGCGCCGCCTCGAACCCCGGCGACTCAGGGTCGAGGGCCGGCACCGGCCACAGCGGGATCGCCGGAACGGCCACGCAGAGGGCGTGGAGGCGGGCCCCCGCAGCGCGCGCAACACGCCGGGCGAGAGCCAGCGCGTCACGCGCCTCGGGCGAGTCGTCGAAGCCCACGCCGACCGCCGCAAGGGTCCGCTTGCGTTCGGCGAAGCCGGCCGGCGCGACGGCGACGGCGCACGGCGCCGCATGAAGCGTGCTCGCGGCCGCGTCGCCGCCGAGCATGCGGTCGGCGCCGGTGCGATGCGGAGCGCCCACCACGATCAAGTCGGCGCGCTCGCGCTCGGCGATCGCGTGCAGCGCGCGCGCCGGCGACGGATCGGCGACGACGGTCACCCGCGCCGCGACGTCCGCCCGCACGAGCTCGGCCTTCAGCTCGGCAACGAGGTCGTCGTGCAGCGTGATCTCCATCGCATCGGCGCGATCGAGACGGACGCTGCGGTCGTATTGGTAGACGTGGGCCGCGAGCACCTCGCCCCCGCAGGCGCGTTGCAGTAGCCCAGCGAGCGCGAGCGCGTCGCGGCCGCCCGCGCGGTGGTCGACGCCCACGACGATGCGCTCGAAGACGCTCATTCGACAGTGACCTCGTCGGAGGCGTCGGTGCGCTCGTCGGGTCGGGTGTCGGCGTCGCGCCGCGGGACGAGCACGGGACAGGCGGTGTGCCGGATCACGCGCTCGGACGTGCTGCCGAGCGCCAGGCGCTTGACCGGGCCCCAGCGGCGCGACCCGAGCACGAGCAGGTCCAGGCCCTCGCTGGCGAGAATCAGCTCGCCGGCGGGATTGCCGACGACGACGTCGCCCTCGGCGTCGACGTCCTCGCAGAGTGCGAGGCGCTCATCGACCAGGGCGCGCACCGCGGTCTCCCGTTGCTCGACGATCTCCTGGATGGTCTCCTCGTCCACCGGAGTCGGCAGGTAGCCCCACCACGGGGAGGCGCCGTCGTCGGCGACCGCCACGAGCTGCAGCCGGGCGCCGGTGCGCCGCGCAAGGTCGCACGCCATCTCCAGCGCCACGGTCGACTCGTGGGTAGCGTCGATGCCGACGCCGATGCGGCGCAGCTCCGGCCGCGGCGCGAGTGGGTCGGGCGCGACCGCGACCGCGCAGCGGGCACCGTGCAGCACCTGCATCGCGTGATCGCTCTCGGCGATGTGCTGCCGGCGGCGGCGGTGCCGCGAGCCAACGACGACGAGGTCGGCGCCCTCGTACCTGGCCACGTGGCGCAGCGCGTGCGCGGGAGACATATCGGCGTGGATCTGGATGACCGCCTCCGGCGCCAGCTCGTCGCGGACGGCGCGCAGGTCGCGCTCGAGCTCGTGGCGCTGATCGGCGTAGCCGCTGGGAAACGGCAGCGGCGGGTTGTGGTGGACGCCGACGAGCAGCAGCCTGGCACCCGTCGCCGTGGCGATCGCGTGCGCGAGCGATACCGCACCGCGGCCGCGCTCGCGGCCGTTGCATCCGGCGACGATCGTGCGGAACATGCGGGCCTCCTTGGTCGCTCGAGGTCACCTTAGGGCGAACCTCCGCCCGCGTTCATCGGGGAGGCGCCGCCGATTCGATGCGGTTCTTCACGGATGCACCGACGATCGACCCCGACGTAATCTGGCGCCCCGACATGCAGTCCACGGCCTCCGGACAGCCACGGTCCCGGGCGTTCGCCGACGGTAGCGACGTCGTCCTGCGCGACGGCTCCACCGTCCATCTGCGCCCGACCGGCCCCGGAGACGTGGAGGGCGTTGCCGAGTTCCTTGGCGGCCTATCGCCAGACGCGAGGTGGTTCCGCTTCCTCGGGTCCGGCCTTCAGGTGGACCGCGCGGCGCGCGAACTCGTCGGGCGCGGCACCGGCCTGGTGGCGGTCGCCGGTCCTGAGGACACGGTCATCGCGCACGCGAGCTTCATCCCCGAGACGCACGATCGTGCCGAGCTTGCCGTCGCGGTCGCGGACGCGTGGCAGGGTCACGGCATCGGCACGCTCCTGCTGGCACACCTCGCTCAGCTTGCCGAGGCGGGTGGCATTGTGACCCTGGAGGCGTGGGTGCATCCCGCCAACCACCGGATGCTGCAGGTGTTCCGCGACTCTGGCTTTCCCATCAAGGTGCGCTCCGAGCCGGGCGTTCTCGAAATCGAGCTGCCGGCCCAACTGGGGCAGGCGGCGATCGACAACTTCGAGGAGCGGGACCGAATCGGCGCGGTGGCTGCGGTGCGCCATGTCCTCGAGCCGTCTTCGATCGCGGTGATCGGCGCCTCGCGGCGACGGGTGAGCGTCGGCGGGACGGTCGTCCGCAACCTCGTGGCCGGCGGGTTCGCCGGACCGATCTATCCGATCAACCCCCACGCGAAGACCGTCGCCGGCCGGCGAGCCTACGGATCCATCGCGGACGTCCCCGGACCGGTGGACTTGGCCGTCGTCGCCATCGCTGCGCCGCTTGTGGTGCAGACCGCGCGGGAATGCGAGCTCAACGGTGTTCGCGCGCTCGTGGTGCTCTCAGCGGGCTTCGGCGAATCAGGCCGGGAGGGCGAAGCGCGGCAGGCCGAGCTGCTGGGCATCTGCCGGGAGACGGGCATGCGGCTCGTCGGACCCAACTGCCTCGGCGTGCTCAACACGGCCCCGGCGGTGCGAATGGACGCCACGTTCGCGCCGGGTCGTCCGCCGGCGGGCCGCATCGCGTTCGCCTCGCAGAGCGGCGCCTACGGCATCGCGGCGCTCGACCACGCCGCCGCACGCGGCATCGGGCTCTCGGCGTTCGTGTCGATGGGCAACAAAGCGGACCTCTCGGGCAACGACTTCCTGCGCTTCTGGGAGCAGGACGACGGCACGGACCTCGTCCTCTTGTACCTCGAGTCGCTCGGGAATCCCCAGCGCTTTGGGCAGATCTGCCGGCGGCTCACCACCGCCAAGCCGGTGATCGTGGTCAAGAGCGGTCGCAGTACCGCCGGGCGGCGCGCCGCGTCGTCGCATACCGGCGCTCTGCTGCAGGCTTCGGAGGCGACGGTCGACGCGCTCTTCGATCATGCGGGCGTCATCCGCGTGGAGACCCTCGACGAGCAGCTCGACGTCGCCGAGCTGCTCGCGCACCAGCCGCTGCCGCGCGGCGACCGCGTGGCGATCGTCACCAACGCGGGCGGACCGGCGATCTCCTGCGTCGATGCCGGCATGGCGGCCGGCCTGCGGATCGAGCCGCTCACGGAGGACACCCGCCGGGCGCTCGCCGAACACCTGCCGCCCGCAGCGGCATTGGCGAACCCGGTCGACATGCTCGCCGCCGCCACCAGCGCGGACTTCCGCCGGACGATCGAGACGGTGGCTGCCGACCCCGGTGTGGACGGGATCATCGCGATCTTCCTCCAAGCGCTGCCGGGGCGAGGCGCAGATACGGTGCTGCGCGCCATCCGCGCCGCCGCTCGCCGGACCGACATCCCGGTCCTGGCGGCCCTCATGACCGCGCAGCCGGCGAGCCCCGGCGCCGTCGAGCACGACGTCCCGGTCTACGCCACCCCCGAACACGCCGCGCGCGCGCTCGGTCACGCTGCACGCCACGCCAGGAACCGGCGCCGGCGCGCGCCGGATGTCAGTCCACCGCGGGGCATCGACTCCGACGCGGCGGCCGTGCTCATCGCCGAGGCGCTGGGTGCCGGCGGCGGCTGGCTCGGCATCGACGAGACGATGAGGCTGCTCCGCGCCTACGGCGTGCCGACCGCGCTCGTCCACATCGCGGGCTCGCCGCATGCCGCCGGGCGCTGGGCGGCCGACGCAGGAGTCGACGTCGCGCTCAAGGCGATCGTGCCGGGGCTCCTGCACAAGCGCGACGCCGGCGCCATTCGCCTGGACCTCCACGGCGCCGGCGCGGTCGCGCGCGCCGCGCGCGAGCTGCGCTCCTCACTGGAGGCGGACGGCAAGGCCGTCGATGGCTTTGTCGTCCAGGCCATGGCCCCGCGGGGCGTGGAGATGCTCGTCGGTGTCGTCTCCGATCCCCAGCTCGGACCCGTCGTCGCCTGCGGCGCCGGCGGCACCGCGGTCGAGCTGCTGGGAGACGTGCAGGTTCGCCTGGCGCCGGTGGCGCCGGCCGAGGCGACCGACATGGTCCACGGTCTGCGCACGTTCCGGCTGCTCGATGGCTTCCGCGGCGCTCGCCGTGCCGACGTGCCGGCCCTCGAGGACATCGTCGTGCGCATCAGCTGGCTGGCCGCCAACCATCCCGAGGTCGCCGAGCTCGACCTCAATCCCGTGATCGTCGCGCCGACCGGCGCGACCATCGTCGACGCGCGCGTGCGCCTCGAGCGTCCTGCGCGCCGCCCGGCCTACCCCGCGGTCGGCCGCTGAGCGCCGCGGCGAACGGATCAGTCGCCGAACTTCTCGATGCGCGCGGCCGCCGCATCGAGCAGCTTGTCCGCGAGATCGGAGAGCGCGCGTGAGGCCGAGAGCTCCTCGCCCACCATCGGGACGTCAGGGTCTCCGGGGGCGCGCCTGGCCTCACCGAAGCCATGGAAGTACATCCCGCCCAGGTCGAGCACCGCCTCGGCGCGGGTTCGGTCTCCGTCTTCTGTGAAGACAATGTCGGCTTGGCAGGTCAGAACGGACATCGCTATCTCCTTCCGGGTCATCCACGACGAGGATCGCGCGCCGCGATGCGCGCGCCATCGGTGACCTGCCGTAGCGCTCCGGTGGACTTGCCGCAGCCCTCTGGGCTCAGCCGGCGGGCCCGTCGTGCGCGCGTTGCGAAGCGACCCTGTTCATGACCTCGAAGTAGCGTCCGAGGTGGTGCGGGCCAAGGAACTGCTGCTGGACGCGGAGCTGTGCCGCGGTCCCGATCTGCCGGCGGCGCTCGTCGTCTGCCAGCAGCGCGGAGATCGCCGCGCCGACCTGCTCCAGGTCGCGCGGCTCCGAGAGCAGCACACCCGAGCGGCCATCCTCGATCTGATCGCGGATGCCGCCGATCCGGCTGGCGACGACCGGGCGCTGCTTCCACATCGCCTCGGCGACGGTCAGGCCGAATCCCTCGGCGAGGCTCTTCTGCACGACCACGTTGGCGTGCCGCTGCAGCGCGTTGACGATCGCCGCGTTCTCCTCGATGTCCTCCATCGGCAGCGAGCACAGGTGCACGCGCCGGCGGACCGGCGCCGGCAGGTCGTGCCACGCGGCCCTGACCGCGTCGAGGACCTGCGCCCCCTCCGGGTCGTCGGCGACCGCCGCGGTCGACGGGCCGACCAGCAGCAGGTGCGCGTCGCCTCGGTTGGCGACGTGTCCCGCGAACGCGCCCAGCACGCCGAGCGGATCCTTGAGCTGATCCCACCGCGAAACCTGCATCACCACCGGCACGTCGGACACGAGCGGCTCGTCCTCCAGCATCTCCGCCCGTCGCTGAACGCGCCCCGGCGTCCCGTCCGAGCGCGAGAACGCCGGGTAGGCGTCCACGCTGTCCGCCAGGATCCCGGCGGTGGCCAGGATGGCGAGCGACTGCTCAGGCGCCTGCTTCGCGTTCTTCGGCGCGAAGGCGTCGATCGAGGGGCGGATGACCGCTATCCGATCGCGCGGCAGGCCCTCCCACGCGAAGCCTCCTCGGGAGAAGATGAAGACGTGCGCATCCGTGACATAGCCGCGCAGGAAGTCCCACGCCTCCCGAGCGTGATCGTTGGCGACGTCGAGGCCGACGTGACAGCGCCACATCACCGTCGCCCCTGTCTGGCGCACGGCCGCCGCCAACCCGGCCGTCTGCGGATCGTGCAGGATCACGATGTCCGTCGGATGCACGAGCTCGACCAGCTCCTGCGCGCTCGCCGCCAACGTCCGCTCGTAGGCGTCGCGCTCGGCGTCGCCCAGCGGGCCGCCGTCACCGGCAAACCCGTGCAGGCGGTTGTGTATCCGCTTCGTGATGGCAAAGAAGTCCGGCTGCCCTGAGATCACCGCCCAGCGTGCGTCGACACCCGCGCCGCGACAGTAGCCGAGCAACGGGCGCAGCATCTCGACCACGCCGCCGCCCTTCGCGGTGGAGTTCACGTTCCAGATGACGCGACCGTCCAACTCGCGTCTGGCTTGCTCGACCAGGCCGAGCAAGGCCTCGTACTCACCCGGCGAAAGCACCGAAGCGAACCGCTCCGGGGCCATCGCATGCACCGGCTCATGCTGAAGTGCGGGCATCACATCTCTCCCCACGCGAGCACACCCGCAATGTCCAGCGTCGACAGGATCCCGACGGGATGGGCGGTCTGCGGATTCACGGCCACGACGTGACCGGTGCGCTTGGTCATCATCAGCTCGGCTGCGTCGCGCAACGCGGCCGTCGTCTCCACGCTCGTGACCGGGCGCTGCGCGATCGCCGCGGCGCTGTCCGGTGCATCCGGACGGAGCCCGGCCCTGACCAGGTCGAAGTCGGAGATGATGCCCCACAGGGGGGCTTCCTCCGCCTCGTCCTCGGCGGCGCCCTTCACCACGATGCAGTGAACGTGATGCGTGCTCATGATCCGGGCGACCTCGGTGAGCGTCGCATCGCCGTCACACGACAGAATCCCCGGGTGCATGGCATCGGCCACGGTCGCGTGCTCGAGGTGCGGGAGCAGATAGCTGCCGTGGCTGGGCAGAACGCTGCCTTCCGACATGGCGGGTCTCCTTTGCATGATCAGCCCGGGAACGTGATCGCGGCAAGCGGGATGTCGACGTCGACAAACCCGGCGGGCGCCTTGCCCATTACCTCATCTTCGTCCCGTTCGAACAGATAGGGCGCGAGGTGGCGGCCGGCGATCTTCGTCGGCGGCCACCAGAGCGGATACCAGGCGCCGCCGACGGCCGGGTCGGCGCCGGGCACGTCCGAGCGCATGTAAAGCGGGTCTTCGCCGGTGAAGAGCATGCCTCGGAGCACGGGGTGAAACGGCGCGGGGTCGACGCGCGCGCCATATCTGGCCGCGATGTGCTCAGCCACGGCATCGGCCTGCTGCGCCGCGAGGCCACCCTGCTTGACCGCGAAGTCGACCGCGTCGCCGGCGGCGTAGACATCGGCGACTCCTGTCACCCGGCCGAACTCGTCGACCGCAATGAAGCCACTGGGCGGGGTGGTCGGCATCCCGGCCACCTCCGGGCCGCGCAGGAGCGGCAGCGTGACGACGAAATCGGCGGGCACCGGGTCCGAGGTCGAGCCGATGAACTCGATCCCCGCCGCGGCCAACAAGCGCCCGGTGCTTTGGCTGGCCTGCTCGCCGAACAGCGCCAGAGGCCGATCCTCCGGGCTGACGAGGCGCAGCTCGGCTCCTTCGACGTCGCTTCGGGCGAGCTCGCGTGCGGTCATCAGCGCAAGCTCGTACAACGGGAGCACCCACCCTGTGGTGCTGGGCGCGACGAACGCCACGCTGCGTGCGTCGCCGCTGCGCAGCCGGTCGAGCATCTCCACGATCGCGTCGCCCGAGCCTTCGACGCCGAACGCGATCGCATCGGCAAACGGCGCGCTCAGCCGCGCCCCCGGGGCGAGGATCAGGGTGTCGTAGCTCAGGTCGGTGCCGTCGGCGCAGCTGACTCGATGCTCGTCGGTGTCGACCGCCACGACGGTGGCACCCACGAAATCCGCGCCGTGCTCGGCGACGATGTCCGGCACGGAATAGCGCGCTGCCGTTCCCAGGCCGAACGGCTCGGCCACCGTCATCGGGCGATCGATGAGCCAATCGTGTTGCGAGACGAGCGTCAGGTCGACCCGGTCGCCGGCGAGCGCGTGCAGCGCCAGCAGCGCCTCGAGGGCGGCGACGCCGCCGCCGACGATGACGACACGGCCGGGCATGGGGCTGTTGGATGCGTTCATGGTCACTCACCAAGCGTCGTAGGCACCTGCGTTGGCAGCGCGCATCGCGGTCACGTAGCCGGCCCGCTCGTACGCCGCCTCGTCGGCGTCGGCGGGCACGGACAGCATGCCCCGGACCTCGTCGACGGACTGGAAGCCCTTACGCGCCATCCAGACGGTGAGGCCGTCGAGCAGCTCGGCCGCGTACCCGGGCCCGTGGCGCAGCAGGGCGGAGGTCGTCATCACCACGTCCGCGCCGGCGAGCAGGTACCTGGCGAGGTCGGCGTAGACCTCGACGCCGGAGGTCGCGGCGAGCGAGGCCCTTGTCCTGCCGCGCAACAGCGCGATCCACGTGCGGGCCAGCCGGGCGTCGGCGGGGCTCGAGAGGTTCACGCTCGGCAGGACCCTGAGCTGCTCGTGATCGATGTCCGGTTGCAGGAACCGGTTGAACAGCACCAGCGCGTCCGCCCCGCCTTCGTCGAGGCGCAGCGCCACCTCGCCGGGGGAGCTGAAGTAGGGGCCCAGCTTGACCGCGACCGGCACGCTGACGGCGGACCTGACGTGCTCGAGCACGTCGACGTGACGCTGTTCGACCTCGCGGCCGGAGACCTCGGGGTCCCCGGGGAGGTAGTAGATGTTCAGCTCGATCGCGGCGGCGCCGGCATCCTGCATCGCGCGGGCATTGTCCGTCCACCCTTCGGGGGTGACGCCGTTGAGGCTCGCGATGACGGGAACGTCGACGGCCGCGACGGCGCGCTCCAGCAGGTCCAGGTAATTCCGCGGGCTGCCGTCCTCCTCGACCACATCGGGGAAGTAATCCAGCGCCTCGGGGAAGCTCTCGGCCGTCTCCTCGACGAGCCGGATGGTTCGCGCCGCCTCCGCTCGCAGCTGCTCCTCGAACAGCGAGAACATGACGATCGCCCCGACGCCGCCGTCCGCCAGCCGCTTGATGCCGTCGAGGGTGTACGACAGCGGTGATGGCGACGCCACCAGCGGATTGCGCAGCGCCAGGCCCATGTAGTTGGTCGAGAGATCCATCAGCTCGGCCTGCGCGGGTTGCTGGGGAACTCGCCCGCGCCGCGGGTCGCCATGTCCTCGTAGACCCGCCAGCGCTGTTCGACGACCTGCTGGGCGAGGCCGACGAGGCGCTCGGCCTCGGTGGGCTCGGCCGCCGCAAGGGCGCGGAAGCGCAGCTCGCCCTTCCGGTAGTTCGCCAGCGACATCCGCGGCCTCGACGAGTCGAGCAGGAAGGGGTTCTCGCCGGCCGCTCGCACCACCGGGTCATACCGGATCAGCGGCCAGTGACCGCTGGCCACCGCGGCGTATTGCTGGCTCAGCCCCTCGCGCATGTCGTATCCGTGCGCGACGCAGTGGCTGTAGGCGATGATCAGCGATGGCCCTTCATAGGCCTCGGCCTCACGGACGGCGCGCAAGGTCTGCTGGGGATCGGCGCCGAAGGCCACCCGCGCCACGTACACGTCGGCGTACGCGATCGCCTGGAGGGCGAGGTCCTTGGTCGGAACGGTCTTGCCCGCCGCGGCGAACTTCGCGACCGCCCCCAGGGGCGTCGCCTTGGACATCTGCCCGCCGGTGTTGGAGTACACCTCGGTGTCCATCACGAGCACGTTGATGTTCTTCCCGCTCGCCAGCACGTGGTCGAGCCCACCCGAGCCGATGTCGTACGCCCAGCCGTCGCCGCCGACGATCCAAACGCTGCGGCGGATCAGGTGGTCCAGGACGCTGCGCAGGTCCTCGACGGCCGGGCCGTCGAGCTCGTCGAGCCGGCTCGCGAGCGCCGCGACCCGCTCGCGCTGGGCGCGCAGCTCGGACTCCCGCACCTGCGGCGCGGACAGGATGTCGTCGACCAGCTCGGCCCCCACGTCGTCGCGCAGCTCCTGCAGCCGGCGGCGGGCGAGCTCGGTGTGGCGGTCGGCCGCGAGCCGCAGCCCGAGCCCGAACTCGGCGTTGTCCTCGAACAGCGAGTTCGACCACGCCGGACCGTGCCCGTCGGCATTGACCGTCCACGGCGTCGTCGGCTGGTTTCCGCCGTAGATCGACGAGCAGCCGGTTGCGTTGGCGACGGTCAGCCGGTCACCGAACAGCTGCGACAGCAGCTTCAGGTACGGCGTCTCGCCGCAGCCGGCGCAGGCGCCGGAGAACTCGAACAGCGGGTCGAGGAACTGGGTTCCGCGGACGGTGCCGAAGTCCACGCGCGTGCGGTCGTTTGACGGCAGCTGCTCGAAGAAGGCGATGTTCTCGCGCTCGCTCGCGAGCACCGGCTGGAGGTCGCCGAGGTTGATCGCCTTGCGGCCCGGCTCGTTGGCCGCGGTCACCGGACACGCCTCGACGCACAACCCGCAGCCGGTGCAGTCCTCGACGTACACCTGCAGCGTGAACCGGGCGTCCGGGAGGCCGGCCCCCTCCAGCGGCGCCGAGCGGAAGTCGTCGGGAGCGCCCTCGAGGCGGTCCGGGCCGTAGTAGCGCGAGCGGATCACGCTGTGCGGGCAAACGAAGCTGCAGTTGCCGCATTGGATGCACAGTTCCGAATCCCACACCGCCACGAAGTCCGAGATCCTGCGCTTCTCGTACTTCGTCGTGCCGCTCGGATAGGTGCCGTCGACCGGGAGCGCGCTCACGGGCAGCTGATCGCCGTGGCCGGCCATCATCGCGGCCGTCACGGTGCGCACGAACTCGGGAGCGTCGGCGGGCACGAGCTCGGGCGCCTCGCGCCGCGACGAGACCTGGTCGGGCACGTCAATCTGGTGCAGGGCGGCGAGCGAGCGGTCGACCGCCTCGATGTTGCGCTCGACCACCTCGGCGCCGCGCTTGCCGTAGGTCTTCTTGATCGAGGCCTTGATCGCCTCGATCGCCCGGTCGCGCTCGAGCACGCCCGAGATGGCGAAGAAGCAGGTTTGCAGCACGGTGTTCGTGCGCCGGCCCAGGCCCGCCTCGCGCGCGATCCGCCCGGCGTCGATCGCATACAGCTTGATGTCCTTGGCGAGGATCTTCTCCTGCACCGGGCGTGAGAGCGCGTCCCAGACCTGGTCGGGCTCCTCGCTGCAGTTGAGCAGGAGCGTCGCGCCCTGGGCGGCGCGATCCAGCACCTCGGAACGCTCGATCAGCGCGAACTGGTGGCAGCCGACGAAGCTCGCCGTGGACACGAGGTATGGGGCGCACACCGACGTCGGCCCGAAGCGCAGGTGCGAGACGGTCTGCGAGCCCGACTTCTTGGAGTCATAGACGAAGTAGCCCTGCGCGTGCAGGTTCGCCGCGTCGCCGAGGATCTTGATCGTGTTCTTGTTGGCGCCGACCGTTCCGTCGGACCCGAGGCCGAAGAACACGGCGCGAACGGTCTCCTCGGGCTCGATGTCCAGGGACGCGTCGTAGGGCAGGCTCAGGTGCGAGACGTCGTCGTTGATCCCGACCGTGAACCGCGGCTTCGGCCGCTCGCGCGCGAGCTCCTCGAAGACGCCGGCGACCATCCCCGGCGTGAACTCCTTCGAGGACAGGCCGTACCGGCCGCCGATCACCATCGGCATCGCCTCGCGCTCCCCGGCGCCGTGCGCTTCGTTCAATGCCGCGAGCACGTCCAGGAAGAGCGGCTCGCCGTGCGAGCCCGGCTCCTTGGTCCGGTCCAGCACGGCGACGCGCCGCACGCTCTGCGGCAGCGCGGCTGCCAGCTCGCGCGCCGGGAAGGGCCGGTAGAGCCTGACCTGCGCCACGCCGACGCGTTCGCCTCGCGCCTGCAGGAAGGCGACCGTCGTGCGGGCGGTCTCGGCGCCGGATCCCATCACGACCACGACCCGCTCGGCTTCGGGGTGGCCGCTGTACTCCACGAGTTGGTAGTGGCGGCCGGTCCGCTCCCCCAGCGCGTCCATCGCGCCCTGCACCGCCTCGGGGACGCGCGCATAGAACGGGTTGACCGTCTCGCGCGCCTGGAAGTAGATGTCGGGGTTCTGCGCGGTGCCACGGATGAACGGCCGCTCGGGCGAGAGCCCGCGTGCGCGGTGCGCCAGCACCAGCTCGTCGGAGATCAGCGCGCGCACGTCCTCGTCCTCGAGCATCTCGATCGTCTGCAGCTCGTGCGAGGTGCGAAAGCCGTCGAAGAAGTGCAGGAACGGGACGCGCGTCTGGAGCGTCGCGGCATGCGCCACGAGCGCGAGGTCGTGCGCCTCCTGCACCGACGCCGCGCACAACAAGGCAAACCCGGTCTGACGGACCGCCATCACATCCGAGTGGTCGCCGAAGATCGACAGCGCCTGTGCCGCGAGCGATCGCGCGGCCACGTGGATCACCGCCGAGGTCAGCTCGCCGGCGATCTTGTACATGTTCGGGATCATCAAGAGCAGGCCCTGGGACGCGGTGAACGTCGTCGCGAGCGCCCCGCCCTGCAGCGCGCCGTGCAGGGCCCCCGCGGCACCGGCCTCGCTCTGCATCTCGACGACCGCGGGGACGGTGCCCCACAGGTTCGTGCGCCCCTTGCTGGACCACTCGTCCGCCAGCTCGGCCATCGGCGAGGACGGCGTGATCGGGAAGATGCAGCACACCTCGCTGCAGCGGTGCGCGACCGCCGCCGTCGCTTCGTTGCCGTCGACGGTGGCGCGCATCAGCGTGTCTCCATTGTCGGATCCGGGGGCGCCACGAAGGCGTAATGCGGATCGGGCGCCGCCTCCGGCACCATCTCGATGGAATGGACCGGACACTGCTCGAAGCACGCGCGGCAGCCGGTGCAACGGTCGTAGTCATACCGGTAGCGCAGTCCCTCGCCGAGCTTGATCACCGCATCTTCGGGGCACGCGCCCAGGCAGCCGTCGCACTCGATGCAGTTGCCGCACGACAGGCACCGCCGCGCCTCGAACACCGCCTCCTCCGGGCTGAGGCCGCCGACGATCTCTTCGAAGCCGCCGAGCCGCTCCTCCGGCGCCAGCTCGGGCTGCCGGCGACGAGCGTGATCACCGAAGTACCACAGGTTCAGCAGCTCGAACTCCGCCAGCGGATGCTTCGGCCCCGGGGCGTATTGCGAGTCGCGCAGCCAGGCGTCGATCTCGCGCGCGGCTCGCTTGCCGTGGCCGACGCCGACGGTGACGGTGCGCTCCGAGGGAACCATGTCGCCCCCGGCGAATACGCCCGGGCAGCCGGTCATCAGCGAGCTGGACACGAGGACGGTTCCGTCACGGTCGAACTCCACTCCCGGCACGCTGCGCAGGAAGGCGGTGTCGCTCTCCTGGCCCAGCGCGAGGATCACCGTGTCCGCCTCCAGCGTCTCGAAACGGCCGGTCGGCTGCGGGTAGCCGGACTCGTCGAGCTCCATGGCCTCGACCTGGAGCTCTGCGCCCTCGAGCGCCTTGATCGTCCGCAGCCAGTTGATCCGCACTCCCTCGCGCTCGGCGTCCGCCGCCTCCTCCTCGTGGGCCGGCATCTGCTTGCGGGTCCGGCGATAGACGATCAGCGCCTCCTCGGCTCCCATCCGCCGCGCCACGCGCGCGGCGTCCATCGCCGTGTTGCCGCCACCGTAGACCGCGACGCGCCGCCCGATCACCGGCCGTTCGCCGGTCGCGACGTCGCGCAGGAACGACACCGCGTCCACGATCCGCCCGGTGTCCGCCGCGGGGATGTCGACCCGCTTGGAGAGGTGCGCACCTACCGCCACGAACACCGCGTCGAACGCGCCCTCGCGGCGCTCGGCCTCGAGGTCCTCGACCAAATGGTTGCTCGTGATGCGGACCCCCATCGCGGCGATCCGGTCGATCTCGGCCCCCATGACATCCCGGGGAAGCCGGTAGGCGGGAATCCCGTAGCGCATCATCCCGCCCGGCTCCGGACCCGCGTCGCGAACCTCGACCTCATGGCCGAGGCGCGCCAGATGGTAGGCCGCCGACAGGCCGCTCGGCCCGGCGCCGATCACCAGCACGCGCCTGCCGCTGCGCACCGCGGGGACATCGAACTGCCAACCCTGCTCGAGCGCCATGTCGCCCAGGAACCGCTCGACCGCATGGATCGAGATGGCGCTGTCGAGCTCGGCGCGGTTGCACACGCTCTCGCACGGGTGGTAGCAGACGCGCCCGTGGATCGTGGGGAACGGGTTGTCGGTCGTCAGGACACGCCACGCCTGCTCGTGCTCGCCCTTCTTGACGTGCGCCATCCAGAGCTGGATGTTCTCGCCCGCCGGGCAGCCGGCATTGCAGGGCGGCAGCAGGTCGACGTACACCGGGCGCGCCTCCCGCACCGGTCCCGTGCGCGAGCGCCCGTGTGCCAGGTCGGGGAGGGGCGTGATGTCGCTGCTCGAGCGGCGGGTGCCAGCCGGGGGTGGCCGGCGCTTCGATCGCTGGAGCGGCCGCGTCTCGGGAGCCATGGTCTGCAGACCCTAGCCGCGGCTACCGCGGGGCCGCGATCGCCGCCTGGGCGGCCGCCACGCGGGCGATCGGCAGCCGGAACGGGGAGCAGCTCACGTAGTCGAGCCCGGCGTCGTGGAAGAAGCGGATCGACTCGGGGTCTCCGCCGTGCTCACCGCAGACGCCGAGCTCGAGGTCGCTGCGCTCATGGCGCCCTTTCTCGACGGCGATCCGCACGAGCTCGCCGACGCCCGACTGGTCGATCGTGGCAAAGGGCGAGCCGTCGACGATCTTCTCGTCGACATAGGTCGGGATGATCCGCCCCTCGATGTCGTCACGGGAGAAGCCGATCCCGCACTGCGTGAGGTCGTTGGTGCCGAACGAGAAGAAGTCGGCGTGGCGCGCGATCTGGTCGGCGACGAAGCACGCGCGCGGCAGCTCGATCATCGTCCCGACGCTGAAGTCGTCCCCGTAGGTGAGACCCTCGTCCTGGGCAACCGACACCACGCGGGCTCTGACGAGCTCGAGCTCGCGTTCGTAGGCCACCAGCGGGATCATGATCTCCAGGTGCGGCCCGCGGCCGGTTCGCTCACGCACGGCAACCGCGGCGCGAGCGATCGCTCGGATCTGCATCTCGTACACCTCGGGCTCCATCACGCCCAGGCGCACGCCGCGCGTTCCCAGCATCGGGTTGGTCTCCTCGAGCGCCCGCACCCGGTCGAACTGGCTCTCGAGGCCGTCCAGACGCGGGCTGCGGTCGATCCGTGCGCGCACGATCTGCTCGTGCAGATCGAAGCGGTCCGGCAGGAACTCGTGCAGGGGCGGGTCGAGCAGGCGAATCGTCACCGGCCAGCCGGGCATCGCCTCGAACAGGCCCTCGAAGTCGCTCTGCTGCAGCGGCAGCAGCTCCTCCAGCGCGGCGCGCCGGCCCGCCTCGTCGGGGGCCATGATCATCGCCCGCATCTTCGGCTGGCGATCCGCGGCCATGAACATGTGCTCGGTCCGGCACAGCCCGATCCCCTCGGCGCCGAAGACGTGCGCGCGGGCGGCGTCCTCGGGCGTGTCGGCGTTGGCCCGGATGCCGACCTCGCGCAGCTCGTCGGCCCAGCGCAGGACGGTCTCGAAGCGGGCGTCGATATGGGCCTCGACCAGCGGGATGTCGTCGGTCGTGATCACGCCGGCGGTGCCGTCGATCGCGATGAAGTCGCCCTCGTGCAGCACGAGATCGCCGATCCGCACCTCGCGGGTCTTGAGATCGATGTCCAGTGCGGCCGCACCGGTGACCGCCGGACGGCCCATGCCGCGCGCCACCAGCGCCGCGTGCGACGCCTTGCCGCCCTCGGAGGTCAGGATCCCGGTCGCGGCGTGGAAGCCCGCGACGTCGTCGGCCTCGGTGAACGGCCGCACGAGGATCACCGCCTTGCCGTCGGCGGCCTGCCCGACGGCGTCGGGCGCGGTGAACACGATCGCGCCCTTCGCCGCGCCCGGCGAGGCCGCCACCCCGCGCGCGATCGCCGTGAAGCGCGCGGTCGTGTCGAACGAGGGATGCAACAGCGCGTCGAGCGCTCCGGCGTCGATCGTCGCGACGGCCTCGGCCTTGGTCAACAGCCGCTCCTCGAAGGCGTCGACCGCGAAGCGAACGGCCGCCTGCGCGGGGCGCTTGGCGCTGCGCGTCTGCAGCATGTACAGGCGCCCCTCCTCGACGGTGAACTCCGTGTCCTGCATGTCCTTGTAGTGGGCCTCGAGCTTGCGCAGGATGTCCATCAGCTGGTCGGCGGCCTCGGGCAGCCACTCGCGCAGCTCGGAGAGGTCGAGCGGCGTGCGCACGCCGGAGACGACGTCCTCGCCCTGGGCGCGCGGCAGGAAGTCGCCCGACGGCGTGGACGCGCCGGTGACCTCGTCGCGGCTGAAGGCCACGCCGGAGCACGACGTCTCGCCCTTGTTGCCGTAGACCATCTGCTGGACGTTGACCGCGGTCCCCCAGTCGTCCGGGAGCCGGTTGATGCGCCGGTACTGGACGGCCCGCTCGCCCATCCACGAGTCGAACACCGCCTGGATCGCCTCGGTCAGCTGCTGCCGGGGGTCGGTCGGGAAGTCGTAGAACGACTTGAAGCTCTCGGTCAGCTCGCGCAGCGCGTCGGCGTCGAGCTCGGTGTCGAGGGTCACGCCGCGGTCCTTCTTGACGCGTGCGATCTCGTCCTCGAAGCGCTCGCCCGGGATCCCGCGCACGACGTTGCCGAACATCTGGACCAGGCGGCGGTAGCAGTCCCACGCGAAGCGCTCTTCCCCGGTGCGCGCTGCCAGGCCGGCGGCCGACTCGTCGTTCAGGCCCAGGTTCAGCACCGTGTCCATCATCCCGGGCATCGACTCGCGCGCGCCCGAGCGCACCGAGACGAGCAGCGGATCCTCCGGGTCGCCGAGGCGCTTGCCGGATCGCTTCTCGAGCGCCGACAGCGCAGCGTTCACCTGCTCCTGCAGGCCCTCCGGCCACGCCCCGCCACGCATGTAGGCCACGCAGGCCTCGGTCGTGATCGTGAATCCGGCCGGGACCATGTCCGGGCCGAGGATGCGGGTCATCTCGGCCACTCCCGCGCCCTTGCCGCCCAGGAGGTTGCGCATCTCGCGCGAGCCCTCGGCGAAGTCATACACCCACTTCTGGGTCCCGGCCGGCGAATCCTTGACGTTGGCGGTCGCTACTTGCGTGGTCATCTCACTTCTCCCGGACGCTCGACGGGCCATAGTCTTCGTACTGAGAGCATGGTGGATAACCGTGGCAGCTGCCCAGGTCCATACGTAGTTTTCCCCCTGCGTGAGCGATCGTCTGACGTCTAGCGTGGTTACGGTGATCGCACGGGCGCGTTGGACGGTGGTTGCGGCCGCGGCGGCCGGCGGGGTCGGCGAACTGGTTCGCCGTCGGCGATCTGCGCGCAATACGCCTCCGCCGCCGATGACGACGCAGTCCAGCCCGGGGCAGATCGCGGACCTGCAGCAGGCGTACGGCGCCGAGATGGCTCCGTCGTCCGCGACGGGGCCCGATGAGGCCGCGCGTGCTCGATGACAGCTTCCCGACGATGGGCACGGTGGCGCGGGTCGTACGGGAAGCCGACGGCGAGGTCGACGTGGCGTCGGTGTTCGCCGAGATCGACCGCCGGGTCTCGCGCTTCGACGTCGACAGCGATCTGTCGCGGCTGAACGCCGATCCGCGCGCCTGCGTTCCCGCCGGGCCGCTGCTGCGGGCCGCCGTCGCAGCCGCGCTGCGCGCGGCCGCGTTGACCGATGGCCTCGTGGACCCGACGCTGCTGGGAGCGCTGCGCCGAGCCGGGTACCACGAATCCCGCGCGCACCTGTCGCCGCCGGCGCTGACGCGCGGGCTCAGCTCAGCGCCGCCGCGGCGCCGGGCTCGCCCTCACCCGGCCGCAGCGTGGCGCGCCGTGCAGGTCGACGACCGCGCAGGAGCGATCCGCCGGCCGCCCGGCCTGGAGCTCGACCTCGGGGGCACGGCCAAGGGATGGGCGGCCGACCTCGTCGCCTCCCGGCTCGAGCGCCATGGGCGCTGCGCGGTCGACTGCGGCGGCGATCTGCGCGTGGCGGGCGGGAGCGGGGCGCCGTGGGAGGTACACGTTCGCCATCCGGTGACCGGCGCGATCGCGCACACGCTCCGCGTGCGCGACGGCGGCGTGGCGACGTCCGGCATCGACAAGCGGCTGTGGGAGCGTCCGGAGGGCGACTTCGCCCACCACCTGCTCGACCCCGCCACCGGGACTCCCGCCTGGACCGGGCTGGTGGCGGCCACCGCGCTCGCCCCGACCGCGCTGGAGGCCGAGGCGCTCGCGAAGGCCGCCTTGCTGTCAGGACCGGCGGCGGGGCGACGGCTGCTGCACGGCCGCCACGGCGGGGTCCTCGTGCACGACGACGGCGCGGTCGAGCCCGTGGGCCGTCAGCGGCGGTCGGGCGGGGTGGGCTCGGTTCTTTCTCACGTCGCGTCGCCGTAGCCGGCCACGAGCAGCTCGATGACCTCGCCGATCATCGGGATGCGCGGATTGGTGCGAATGCTCGGGTCCGCGAACGCCGCCTTGGCGAGGTCGGGCAGCGCCGCCTCGAACTCCTTGCGGTCCACGCCGAGGTCCGCCAGCGTGCGCGGCTCGTCGACCTCGGCCAGCAGCTCGTCGACACGGGCGAACAGCCGCTCACGTCGATCGCGCTCGGTCTTGCCGCCGAGTCCGAGAATGAACGCGATCTGCGCGTACTTCTCGGGCGCGACGTATGCGGAGTAGCCCGGAGCCGGCATGAACTTGCTCGGCAGCGACGCGTTGTAGCGCAGCACGTGCGGCAGGAAGATCGCGTTCGCGCGCCCGTGGGCGATCCCGAAGCGGGCGCCGACGGCGTGGGCGAGCGCGTGGTTGACGCCGACGAACGCGTTGGAGAACGCGAGCCCCGCGAGCGTCGCGGCGTTGCTCATCGCGGTGCGGGCGGCGAGGTCCGACCCGTCGGCGAAGGCCCGCGGCAGCGCGTCGAGGATGAGGTGCAGCGCCTGCATGCAGAACGCGTCCGTGTAGGGCGACGCGAAGATCGACACGCCGGCCTCGAGCGCGTGCGTCAGCGCGTCGACTCCGGTGTCGGCCGTCATGAACGGCGGCATCGTCACCGTCAGGCGCGGATCGACGATCGCCACGTCGGGCACCAGAGAGTAGTCGACGAGCGTGAGCTTGCGGCCACCGGCCGTCAGCACCGCCGCGGGGGACACCTCCGAGCCCGTCCCGGCCGTCGTGGGCACGGCGATCAGGCGGACCGCGTGATCGGCCTCCGGGTAGTGGGCCACCCGTTTGCGCGCGTCGAGGAACGGCAGGGTCAGCTCGGCCAGCGAGAGGCCGGGCGTCTCGTGGAACAGGCGCATGGCCTTCGCGGCATCGAGCACCGAGCCGCCGCCTACGGCGACGATCAGGTCCGGGGCGAGCTTGTCGAGCACCTCGACGCCCGCGCGCACCTGCGCCTCCGTCGGCTCCGGCTCGATCCCCGAGAACACCCGGACGGCG
>DATBKW010000256.1:0-2579 GCA_036555665.1 Solirubrobacteraceae bacterium
CACCAATCGCAACACGACGTTCCTGACCTGGAACCTGCTGCACGTGGCGCGGATGCTCAAGGACGCCGGCGGCATCCCCGCCCACGGCAACCAGCGCTCGGAGTGGGACGCGGGCTGTCGGTTCGACTTCGCAAACCCCGACTACCGGTAGCGGACCGCGAACGGCGCGCGTCTACGGCCAGGGTCGGTTTAGCCTGCAACGCATGGCCTCAGACGTCGGCTCCCTGTTCCCCGTCCCCGACGAGTCCGAGCTTCCCGAGCGCCTCCAAGGGCTGTTCGAAAAGGCACGCGAGCGGCTGGGCTTCGTGCCCAACGTCTTTCGCGCCTACTCGTTTCGCCCCGAGCGGCTGAGCGCGTGGTTCGAGCACTACCGGCTGCTGCACGAGCCCACCGAGCATCTCGATGCCGCCGACCGCGAGATGATCGCCGTCGTCGTCAGCGCGGCCAACCGCTGCCTGTACTGCCTGGTCGCCCACGGCGCCGCGCTGCGCGAGGCGCTCGGCGATCCGGTGCTGGGCGAACGGATCGCCTTCGACTGGCGCCGCGCGGGCCTCGACGAACGCCGCCAGGCGATCTGCGCCTATGCCGAGAAGCTCACGCTCGGCCCCCAGGAGCTCGGCGAGGCCGATCTGAACGCCCTGCTCGCGGCCGGCCTGACGCTCGAGGAGGCATGGGACGTCGCCGAGATCGCGGCGATGTACAACTTCACGAACCGAATGGCGATGGCGACCAACATGCTCCCGAACGAGGAGTACTCGTCGCTCGCCCGCGGCGCGACAGGATGAGCGCCGAGATCCCGGCGTTGATCGCGCAGTAGGTGTCGACGACGCCGACGCTGCCGGCGAGGACACCGAGCAGGGCACGGATCGCGACTGGCATGCCGGCACGCCAGGGACGCCCCGCCACCGTCGGTAGCGGGGTTTCCCTAGAGGTGCTGCAGAGCGCTTGGGTCTGGCTAACGACCCGCCAGCGCGTGCGTGAAGCGCGCCGCGTCCACCGTCCCGAGACCGCTGGCCATGTCGTAGCCCCGGTCGGCCGTGAAGCCCGGCACGGTGAAGACCGGGTTGCCGTCCTCGTCGAGCAACGTGAACGTGTTGTCGCCACTCGTGACGTCGACGACGCCCCTGCTTGCGTTGGAGCCCAGCGCGTACAGCCGCGGGTTGATCCAACCGAGCCGGCGGCCGGCGATCTGGTCGGCGATCGCCACGACGCCCGAGAACAGCGGCGAGGCCTCACTGGTGCCACCGACGATGTAGTAGCCCGGGTCCAGACCCGGGAACGTCAGGTAGACGAGCACCCCGCCGTCGACAGCCGCGCTCATGCTGATGTCGGGCGTCGCCCGCGCCAGGCCGGAGCCCGTACGCGTGCCGAGCTGGAAGATCGGCCGCGGGAAGACGTGCGACGGCCCTCCGCCGCCCGCCGCGTCGATGCCGACGGGGATGTCGTTCCAGACGTTGTCGGGCGCCTCGCGATTGCCGGCCTCGTCGAGGTGCAGCTGCGTGCCGCCGAGCGACGTGACCAACGGATCTGACGACGGCCACGAGTTGACCTGACGGTCGTAGACGTCGACGCCGTTGAGCTTGTAGTCGGTGCTGCCGGTGTCGCCCGACGAGGCGAGCACCGTCACGCTGCGCAGTGCCGCGTTCTGGTACGCCGAGCGCAACCCGAAGATCGACGCCTTGCTCGGGAACGTCTCCTCCGTGGCACCGAAGCTCTGGGTGATGACGTCGCCGAGATTGTGGTTGATGACGTAATTCTCGGCCTTGACGATCTCCGGGAAGCCGGTGACGCCTTCGGTCTCCGCGACCGGGGTCTCGACCAGCAGGATGTTCGCGCCGGGCGCCATCGAGTGGGCGTACTCGACGTCCAGCGTCGTCTCGAAGGCCCAGCCGACCATGTCGTCGTTGGTGCCGTCGAACGGCGGGACGGCCCCAGCTGGCTGGATGACCTTCAGCGACGGCGGATCGGGCAGGCCGAAGTCGCTGTCGAACTGATGCAGGTCGTCGGCGATCGTGGGCGAGCCGAACGAGTCGACGATCACGATCGTGCGGCCCTTGCCGGTCAGCCCGTTGGCGTACAACGGCTTGAGGTCGTAGGCCGTCTGCAGCTGGTTGGGCGAGTAGCACGAGATGCCGAGCTGCGTCCTGCAGTCCTGCGTCGAGGGCGGCGCCTGCGCCGCCACGAAGGCGTGGGGCGCGATCCGCCCCGTCACCGGGTATGCGCTGGCCGTCGCGGCCAGCGCGAAGAGCGCTGTCGCCACCGCCGCAGCGGCGATCAGCGACGTTCCTGCTCGCTTCATGTATCCCCTCTCCACCGGGCCGCCCGCCCCCCGTCGACGGCCGATTACCGAGGGCGGCGACCCTAGCCGAGCGCCGCGCCCCGCGCCAGTGGGAACGTCACGCTGCCCGCTGTAGGCTCGCCGGACGATGACCGCGTTCGCAACCGTCCGCGTCGCCGCCGTCCAGGCGACGCCGGTGATCCTCGACGCCGAGGCCTGCGTGGACAAGGCGATCGGCCTGCTGCGCGAGGCGGCCAAGGACGGCGCCCAGCTCGTGGTGCTGCCCGAGTGCTTCGTCTCC
>DATBKW010000257.1:0-3698 GCA_036555665.1 Solirubrobacteraceae bacterium
CCCGGCTTCCGCCTCGAGCGCACCGACAAGTCCGATCGGTCGATCCGCTACGCGCTGCACGGCTACGCGGCGGAGCGCCCCGCCGGGAGGCGCTACGGATGACCACGGAGATCGACACCGTGCTCCAGCAGCTTGACGCCGACCTGGTGGCGCTCGCGCCCGTGAAGACCCGCATGCGCGAGATCGCGGCCCTGCTCGTGATCGATCGCCTGCGCCGCCAGGAGGGGCTGACGTCGCAGCCCCCGTCGCTGCACATGTGCTTCACCGGCAACCCCGGCACCGGCAAGACGACGGTTGCCCTGCGGATGGCCGAGATCCTGCAGCGCCTCGGCTACGTCGAGAAGGGGCACCTGGTGTCGGTCAGCCGCGAGGACCTCGTGGGCCAGTACGTCGGCCACACCGCCCCCAAGACGAAGGATGTGCTCAAGCGGGCCTACGGCGGCGTGCTCTTCATCGACGAGGCCTACTACCTGCACCGCCCGGAGAACGAGCGTGACTACGGCCAGGAGGCGATCGAGATCCTCCTGCAGGTGATGGAGAACGACCGCGACAAGCTCGTCGTGATCCTCGCCGGCTACAAGGACCGCATGGACGCGTTCTTCAGCTCCAACCCCGGAATGGCCTCGCGCGTCGCCCACCACGTCGACTTCCCCGACTACACGCCCGACGAGCTCATGCAGATCGCGCAGCGGATGCTCGAGCGCGACGACTACCGCCTCTCGCCGGCGGGAGAACGCGCGTTCCGCGAGTACCTGGACCGGCGCATGCGCATGCCGCGCTTCGCCCACGGGCGCAGCACCCGCAACGCGATCGACCGCGCGCGGCTGCGCCACGCCAGCCGCCTGCTCGACAGCGGCACGCCGCTCGGCCACGACGAGCTGATGACCATCGAGGCCGATGACATCTACGCCAGCAGCATCTTCCGAGGCAGCTGACGATGCCGCGCCCGATCATCCTCGGGGTCGTCGGCGATTCGGCGGCCGGCAAGACCACCATCACCAGGGGCCTCGTGCGCGTCCTCGGCGAGCACGCGGTCACCCACGCGTGCACCGACGACTACCACCGCTACGACCGCCGCCAGCGTGCGGAGCTGGGCATCACGCCGCTTCACCCCGACTGCAACTACCTCGACGTCATGGCCCAGGACCTGCGCCACCTGCGCGACGGCGAGGCGATCCTCAAGCCGGTCTACCGGCACACCGACGGGACCTTCGCCCCGCCCGTCTACGTCGAGCCCCACAACTTCGCGATCGTCGAGGGTCTGCTCGGCTACCACACGCAGGCGATGCGCAGGTGCTACGACGTCCGCGTCTTCCTCGCGCCCCCCGAGGACCTGCGGCGCAAGTGGAAGGTGCAGCGCGACTGCTCGCGGCGCGGCTACACGACCGACGAGGTCCTGGCCGAGCTCGACCGCCGCGAGCCGGACTCGGCGTCCTTCATCCGACCCCAGGAGCGCTACGCGGACATGGTCGTGTCGTTCATGCCCGGCGACAGCAGCGACCCCGACCGCCTCGACGCCGAGCTCACCCTGCGCGAGGGCCTCCCGCACCCCGACCTCTCCCCGTTCATCGGCAACGGCGTGCGCGGCATCACGATGACCGAGCGCGGCGACGAGCGCCGGGTGCGCATCCCGGGCGACATCGAGGCCGAGCGCGCGACCGAGATCGAGGAGGCGATCTGGGACCGGCTGCACTTCGCCACCCACCTGCGCACCCAGCGGCTGGGCGAGTACACGATCGGGATGGACCTTCATCGCTCCGAGTCGCTCGCGCTCGTGCAGCTGCTGATCCTCTATCACCTGGTCACGGGCCGGGCGGCGGTGGCGCTGGGCCGCGAGGAGCTGCAGAGAGTGGCGTCGTAAGGCCGCGCTCGACGGCGGCGCGTGCGTCGTCGGTGCGCGCGAACGCGAGGAACTCCTCGATCGCCGGGCGCACCGGCCCGTGCGCCGGGCGGATCACGTACCACTGCCGGCTCGGGAGGGGCACGTCGACGCGGATCGTCCCCAGAAGCCCCAGCTCGACCTCGAGGTGCGTCGCCAGCCGCGACTGCAGCGACACCCCGAGGCCCGCGCGGGCGGCCTGTTTGATCGCGCCGTTGGAGCCGAGGGTGCGGACCGGCGGATGGAGACCGTGGCCGGCCAGGAACTCCTCGGTCATCGAGCGCGTGCCGGAGCCCTCCTCGCGCAGCAGCCACGGGCGCGACCCGAGCTGCTCGACGGGCACCCGGCGCGCCTTGGCCAGCGGGTCGTCGGGCGCGGTGACGACGACGATCGGGTTGTCGAGGAAGCGCTCGCCGACGATGCCGTCGTCGGGCGGGCGGCCACCGATGGCGACGTCCGAGCGGTGCGTGCGCAGGCGTTCGAACACGCGCTCGCGGTTGCCCACGTCGACACTCAGCTCGACATCGGGATGGCGGGCGGCGAACGCCTGCACGAGCTGCGGCGCGATGTGCTCGCCGGCGGTGGTCACCGCGCCGATGCGCAGCTCCCGCGCGGTGCGGTCGCCCACCTCGCGGGCGGCGCGCGCGCCCTGGTCGAGCAGGCCGACGACGTCGGCCGCGTACGACGCGAAGACGGCGCCCGCGGCGCTGGGCCGCACGTTGCGCCCGACGCGTTCGGTCAGCTCGACGCCGAGCTCGCGCGCAAGCGCGGACACCGCGGCCGACACCGACGGCTGCGACACGACGAGCTCCTCGGCGGCGGCGGTCACCGAGCCGGTGCGGACGACGGCCAGGAAGCTGCGCAGCTGGGTCACCGTCACAGCCATACACCTAAGCGTAACGGCCGACGCTGACATCGCTGTCTATAGATCTTCAACGCCTGTGTCGCCGTCAGCCGACGGACGGCTACCCTGTCGGGACGCAACCGCAGGGGTCTCGCTCGTGTTCACAGCGCGAGCACTTCGTCACGCGTGGAAGCCTCAGCCCTCAATCACGTCGATGCCGACGGCCTTCGTGGCCCGACGCCGCTGCTCCGGATCCAGTCCGACGAGCGGCTCGTCGCGCTGACCCGGCGCGGCAACCAGGCCGCCTACGAGGCCCTTGTCGCGCGCTATCAGGCGCGCCTGCTCGCCTTCTGCCGGCACATGCTCGGCTCGCGCGAGGACGCCGAGGACGTGCTGCAGGAGGTCTTCGCGGCGGCGTTCAACGCGATGATCGCCGACGAGCGTCCGCTCAACGTGCGGCCGTGGCTGTACCGGATCGCGCGCAACCGGTCGCTGAACCACCTGCGCCGCGTCCAGGCCATCGGCGTGGACTCGATGGACGTTCACCTCTCCGAGAACGGCGCCTCGACGGCCGACAAGGTCCACCGCCGCGAGGAGTTCCGCCTGCTCGTGGCCGACGTCCAGGGCCTGCCGGAGACGCAGCGCACCGCGCTGCTGCTGCGCGAGATCGACGCGCTCAGCTACGACCAGATCGCCGAGGCGATGGAGACCACGGTCCCCAGTGTCAAGTCGCTGCTCGTCCGCGCCCGCGTCTCGCTCGCCGAGTCGGCCGAGGCGCGGCGGATGACCTGCGACGAGGTCCGCGACGAGCTCGGCGAGGTCGCCGAGGGCCTGCATCGCATGACCCCGCCGGTCCGCCGGCACCTGCGCGGCTGCGATCGCTGCTCGGCCTTCCGCAAGCAGCTGCGCGACAACAACCGCGCGCTCGCCGCCATGCTGCCGGTCGGACCGCTGCTGCTCCTCAAGAAGCTGCTG